>NZ_BMKZ01000036.1 GCF_014644735.1 Caldalkalibacillus thermarum
ACAACTTGTATTTTAAATTCAACAGAATGTCTTTGGCGTTTCATATTCATCAGCCCCCTAATTTTATAGTTAATAGTTTAATAGATCACACCTTAGTTGTCCAAATTCATTAGGGGGCTTATAGGATCTTAACTATGAGGGATTGAAACCATGGGAACAGATCGAACAAGCATACCTGGAGAAAAACAAGTTTGGATCTTAACTATGAGGGATTGAAACCCGAGCAACGACGTTCGGGCGTAAATATTCCCGAAAGTTTGGATCTTAACTATGAGGGATTGAAACTGTGATAGATGAATGGCGGCACGATGCCAAAGAAGCAGTTTGGATCTTAACTATGAGGGATTGAAACTGCAACGGCTGATTTTCTTCTTTTCCAAAGGTAAAAGTCGTTTGGATCTTAACTATGAGGGATTGAAACCTCAAACGGTATCACAGGCAACTTGAGATGCAAAATGCGTTTGGATCTTAACTATGAGGGATTGAAACTACACCCTCAACTCACTGATTGACTGGTGCTAGTATAGTTTCATGGACACATTTTTAGTTAAGTCCCTTACAATAAAAATTGGGAGAGGATGTGTCCAATATGAACCGTAAGAAATTCAATGACGACTTTAAAAAAATGATTGTGGATCTCTACCATTCAGGAACTTCTGTTAAAGATCTGTCCGGCGAATATGGTGTATCTGAAGTGACGGTTTACAGATGGATTAAGCAGTTTACTCCAGTGGGTTCTGGAGATGAGTCCATCACCCAGAAAGAGATGGTTGAGATGAAGCAGGAAATGCTCCGTCTCCAACAAGAGAATGAGATCTTAAAAAAGGCTATGGCCATATTCGCCAAAAAGTAAAGGATACTGAGTTAGCAGAATTCATTGACAATCATAAAGCAGATTATCCCGTTCATACCCTGTGTAAAGTGCTGGGGATTCCCCGAAGCACGTACTATCAAAGACTGAATCATAAAGAGTCAAACCGCGAACGTGAGAACCGGGAGATCACCCAAAGAATTAACAGCATTCATCAGGAGAGCAAACAGCGCTATGGCGCTCCCAAAATCCATCATCTGTTGAAGCAGGAAGGATTTCAAGTCAGCCTAAAGAGAGTGCAGCGTTTAATGAAGAAGTCAGGTATTCGTTCCATNCGATATCACCTACATCCATACCCTTAAAGATGGATGGTGTTACTTGGCTTCTGTGATGGATTTACATACCCAAAAAATCGTTGGCTATTCCTTTGCCAAATCGATGACGACTGATCTCGTCATCAAAGCGTTGGCGAATGCATGTCATACACAACAGCCTAAACGCGGGCTTATTCTGCACACGGATTTGGGGACACAATATACGAGTGAAGCATTTGAGCAATATGTCAAATCTCAGGGCATCATCCAGTCATTCAGCCGAAAGGGATGTCCTTATGACAATGCTTGTATAGAAGGGTGGTATAACCGTAAAAGAATCCATAGCCGCCTGGGTTACAGAACACCTCAGGAAGTGGAAGATCTTTTGAAACATTCGGCTTAAAACTTAACTTTTTTGTGTCTAGGATATTGACTCAAATCCAACATTCATTTACCACTTTCATTAGTGCTGGCACACCTTCATATTTGCCGTCAGCACTTTTTTTCTTAAGATTGTGACAAAATTAGAACATTTATTCTCTGACAGACAGTTGTCAAAACCATATGTTAGACTGAAAGTAACAAGATAGATAAAAAAGTCAACAAAAATTGAGGGGGGGACGAATTGGTGAATTTGCGTCATTTCAGATCATTTCTCTACACCCTTGCCAAATTTTTAGGGGATGTTCAAGCCGTGAAATCAGGTGATCCAAAGAAAATGGCCAAGCGGGTCGGCCGGCGGACGGCAGGAAAGGCAACTGGCCGGATGCTGAGAAAATTGTTTAAGTAGCTGGTCAAAGAGCGGATTTTTGCCGGGATCTTCATTTACCAGCCTCAAGTCATCTCGTAAGCCAAACATGACAAAAAATAAAAAGCCCCTGCGTACAGGGGCGAAAGACTGGTCTAGCCGGTCATTTTTTCTTGCTTCTGTTCTTCACGCATTTGTTGCAAGAAACGCTTGGTCTCGGCAACCACAACGCCGGAAAGGCCCAGCAATCCAATCAGGTTTGGGGCGGCCATAAGTCCGTTCATGATGTCTGCAATGCCCCATACCAGATCAAGACTTAAGATGGCGCCAAAGAAGACGGCTGCCACATAAACCACCCGGTAAAACGGGACAGACTTGTCGCCAAACAAATAGGCGAAGCATTTCTCGCCATAGTACGACCAGCCCAAAATGGTCGAATAGGCAAAGAAGATTAAACCAATGGCCACAATATAGGCACCGGCACTGCCCAAAAAGCTTTCAAACGTGAGTGAGGTCAGCGTGGCTCCGCTCACATCTCCGGTATACAGTCCGCCCATGACCAGAACAATCCCAGTGACGGAACAAACGATAATCGTATCAATAAAGACTTGTGTCATGGAGACGAGCGCCTGGCGTCCAGGGTAATCCGTTTTGGCCGCCGCAGCAGCAATTGGAGCAGAACCAAGGCCCGCTTCATTGGAAAAAATGCCCCGGGCAACGCCGTAACGGATGACAGCACCGATGGCACCGCCTGCGACTGCTTCTCCGGTAAAGGCATCAGTGAAAATTAACGCAAGGGCGGCAGGAACAAGATCAATGTTCATCACTATGATGATGAGGCCACCAGTGATGTAGAACAGCGCCATAATCGGCACAAAAAAGGCTGTCACCCGGCCGATGCTTTTAATGCCGCCCAAGATCACCAAAGCGGTCAAAACGGTTAAGACAAGTCCTGTGGCCCAAAGAGGTACCCCGAAAGTGGAGTGGGCTGCGTCGGCCACTGAATTGGATTGGACTGTATTCCCGATGCCAAAAGCGGCAATGGAGCCAAAAATGGCAAACAGTACCGCCAACCACTTCCACCCCAGGCCTTTTTCAATGTAATACATGGGACCGCCAGACATCTCACCATTTGCTCCCTGAACGCGGTACTTCACGGCCAAAATGGCTTCGGCATATTTCGTCGCCATGCCAAACAAAGCGACAAACCACATCCAAAACACGGCTCCGGGACCACCCAAAAAAACGGCTGTGGCTACGCCGGCAATGTTACCGGTCCCAATGGTGGCTGCCAAAGCCGTCGTTAAGGCTTGGTAGTGGGAGATATCACCGGGAGATTTTTGGTCCTGGTATTTCCTGCTGAAAGCCAGTTTCAGAGCATAAGGAAGAGTGGAAAATTGCAGAAAACTTAAACGAAAAGTCAGATAAATACCCGTTCCAGCTAACAAGATCAACAAAGGCCAGCCCCACACATACCCATTGATTAAGTCAACCACTCGTTGAACCTCTTCCATAGCATGACCTCCTTAGGTTTTTGGAATCAATTACAAATTTATCTTACCAGCATGGGAATGCATAATCAAGCATTTGCAGATCAATAAAAGGAGTGGGCATGGATGCAGGACACGCAGCAGCTTGTCTTCGTTTATGGGACGTTAAGAAAACATGAGGACAATCATCATTTGCTGGACCGGGTCAAACGGGTGGGTGTGCGTGCACAAGTGTACCGTCCCACGATGCTCGATGTGCTGGTCAACGGCCAAAAGCAACCTGTTCTCACTTTTACCGTCTGGGATAAAGAGGATTTGAGCTTGAGATGGCGAAAATTATAAATATATAATAAGCCATAGCAAAATGTCGAGCAATCCGGTGGCATGTTGCCGCAAAAGAGGATTGTAAGATGGCAGCTGGTTATACTACATTGATTAATCCACAAGTAAAGGTGGTGTGAAGATCATGACTCAGCCTACCCGGCCCAGAACGGAAGTGCTGGCCAAATCGGAAGAACATCAATCTCTCCACCAGTTAGCTGATCTTTTAGAGACCATCGCGGCCAAACTCAAATCGTCAGGCACGTTCACCCTCGTGCAAAATGGAGAGGAAATCCCGGTCCAACTGCCTGATTCGGTGAAGACGGAACTGGAATATACAAAAAAAGGAACTAAACACAAATTTGAAATTGAAGTGGAATGGGATGCAGCCAAAACCGGGGGAAAAGTGGAAATTAGATAACAGCCTGCCTAAATGAATGACCTGTCATCTTGTCGTTTAGACCGCCAGATTAACTCCTCTAGAAAATCCGTTCATGAGGAGTTTTTTCCTTATACCGTTCCCAGGGAGAAAAACCAAAATAGCGAAAGGTGTCAAAAGTGAAAGAGATAGAGAAACAACTTTTAGCGTACATCAAAAACTATAAAAAAGTTATGATTCCTTTGTCAGAATTGGAAGCACGGGTTCCGGGCGATGTTTCCTATCGCCAGTTTGCTGAGGCAGTCCATTCTCTTGAGCAAGGGGGTTTCCTGGCCAGGGTCCAATCCCACGGAGAAAATGGTAAAACACCGTCACTGGCATATACCTACCGTATCAAGAAAAAAGCGCTCTGGCAAACCCTTCATGATGAAATCCAGCGTTTCCAACTGACAGTCCACCCGGTGCTTAAATTGGGCGCCTATTTGTCCCTGCCTGAAGAAGTATGGCAACAGGACCGTCCCTACATTGAAAAAATTGATGCTTATCTCAAGACATACGGGCTGCCGAGTGAAGATGTTCCTGCACCTGAACGGGCCTATGAACTCGTCGGTGATGAAAAATGGATCGTGGAAGGGAACGGCAAAGAAGTGCTGGAACGGATTCAACTGTGGGAGCGGTTGAAGATTATTCCTGTCGCCGATCCGCTGATGCTGGCCGTCAATCCCAACGCATTTCAACATGAACCGCATTTTCACCTCATTGTTGAGAACAAGACCACTTATCAGGCGCTGCAACCTGTATTGAGTGACACATTTTTTACTTCGCTCATATACGGTGCGGGCAACAAGATCATCTCCAGCATCATCCACCTTGAAGCACAGCTCCATTTGGAAGGACAAGCCCACCGGCTGTACTATTTCGGAGATGTGGACCTGGAAGGGATCAGCATCTGGTACCGTCTCCATCAAAAAACAAGGGCTGAGCCGGCCCTCCCGTTTTACCGTGCCTTGTTACAGAAACCCTTTTTCCCAGGCAAAGAGACCCAACGCCGACAGAACGAAGCTCTGACTGCTTTTATGGCTTATTTTTCCGAAGCCGAACAACACCATCTGCGGGAGATGTTAGCCCAGGGAGGTTACTATCCCCAAGAAGCATTAACAACGTTCCAAGTGCGTCACATCTGGAGGAATGCGTCATGGACGGCAGATTAGCCAGTATAACGGCAGGATACCGGGAACGCATCAGCCGCATCGCCCTGTTCGATCCGTTGTTCGAATTAACCCGCAAGACAGGAACAGATGCAAACGGTAAATCTATCGATTATTTTGGTCTGGGCTTGCTGACCCTTCTCTTTTTCTTTGAAAATATGCTGATGCGCAACCGCCGTGTGGGAGTGAAAGCATTATCCGAATATTTGCATGCCACAACACACGACCACTACGACCTCGACCTTCCTGCCTATGAAAAAATCGCCCGGGAGATTATCACCACTTTCAGGCCCCCTCACGGCAAAAAGCGGGCGCGTTCGTTTTTTAACTGGGAAACAAAGCAAGAGGAGCACATTCAGTATGCCATTTTAAAAGCGGACCAATTTGATCCTATAACCAACAGTCAGTATTACACCCTGGATGAACAAGGGCTGGAACTCGTCTTCGCCACCAAAGAGTACTACAGTGAATTTCAGTTGTCGATTCACCAGCTTGTGCTGCGCAAACAGCTGGAAAAAGGAGAATTTGCCAACGCCTTGCGGCAAATCGACGAGATGCGCGTTGAAGTGCAGAACCTGCACCAGCGCATGGTCAAAATGAGGCATGAGATTCAGCGCAATATTGTTTCCGAAGAGACCTATACCCGCTACAAAAAGATACTGGAGGATGTGTATCTTCGTCTGGAACGGGAACATGATGAATTTAATGAGTTGCGGTCATTTGTAGAAGCCACCCGCCAAAGGCTCCATTATGAGGCGGCAGCGGACACAGAACAGCGTTCCTATCAATATATTGTTCAAATCGCGCGTGAGTTGGATGAAGTGCATCATGAGCACCGCCAATTGCTGCAAGAAAGTGTGGAACTGAAAACAACAGCCCTGCAGGCGGCCCAGGAGTCGCTCTATTATGTGGGCATTGATTCATTCAACTTCAGCCAGGAAATTGTCTCCAGAGCCGTTTCGTCTCCCTTGCCCGTGAAGGCTTTGAAGGGCCTGGCCGCCCCCTTCCTGTTTGTTCACCATGAAAGAACCTGGTCCCCTTGGACAGTGTTCGCTGAACAACGCCTTGATGATGAGCAGGACGAAGAGATGGAAACGGGGTTCATTGATGTGCAGGATGGTGAAGAAGAAGAGAAACACCACGTTTACCAGCGGGAGAACTTTTCCAAAGTGATGGAGATTGTCTTAACGGCCCTGGACGGGCAGGAAGAGATCACCTTAAAAGAGGTGGTGGACCACCTGCGTCAAACGGACCAGGAGGATGTACTTCAGCATCGTTCCTTCTATGATTTTTGGCTCTATCTGCACCAGTATTCACCGGTGTCTGCCAAACAAGCGGATGACACAGGCAGCGGTTTGATGGACAAAGCCTTATCATTGATACCTGGCAAAAAAATTATGGTGCGGGAAGCAGCGGAAGTGTTGCACGTTGTGTCCCGCTATACCATCCAAAATATGCACTTTAAGCTGGAGGATGTCTAAATGGTTGTCTATGAGCACGCCCAAGTGATGAAAGCATTTGAGATATATGCCTTGCTTGCCCAAAACGGGGTTGGCGGAGCGGAAGAAGTGCGGGAATATCTGGCCGATGATCACGTGCGCAGCCTTGTGGACCAATTTGCCAGAAAAGTGGATTGTGTCGTGATTACCGCAGGAGACAAGCTGTTTCTCATTCCGGAGACGAAACTGTCTCCGTTTCATGTCAAAAACGAAACCTTGAAGCGCACTTTTCTCGGTGCAAAAGCCACCAACACCGATCTGTACATGATGTATTTTGCCATTATTGTCTTTTTCGGCGAGTTTTACGACAGTTATACCACCATGGAAGCGACCAGAGATTTTTTGCATATGGCTGACTGGGTGAGCGCGATAGACAAACGTATCCAGGCCCTGAAAGAACATGACGGAGCCACACTGAGGGAAAAAGAGCAGGAATACGACACCAATTGGCAGGCTGTCATCGACAAGTGGGACGCGATGGACGATATTAAAGAAACGTCCAAAAAACAATCCGGCAATACGATCAGCCGCTTTAGTTTTGTGGACAGTGTGCGCCGTTTTTTGGAAGCCCAGGAACTGGCCGTCAATATCGGGAACAACGAATTGCAACTGACAGAAAAAGCAAAAACCATTGTCCAGCGTTACTATATGGATCTGGAATATAACCGGGATATTTTGGCGTTTATGTATCAGCATGACCAGCCGAGTGAAGAAACAGCACACACGACGCCCAGCACACAGGGCAACGGGGGTGAAACAAATGCCGGCGATCTCTAAAATCCGCTTTACAAACGTTGTCTATGAAGACGGAAACAAACGGTACAATGATGACTTGTTTCTCTTTGATGGCCATAACGGAGCGGTCCTCTTGGAAAACGGCGGCGGAAAGACGGTGTTTATTCAAACGGCGATCCAGGCCATTTTGCCGCACGCATCATTAGCTGAACGCAAAATTAAAGACACGTTAAGTCTGGAAAGTCACCATGCCCACATCGCCATCGAATGGATCCTCAATGACCGGCCCCGCCGTTATGCGTTAACCGCTGTCACTTTATTTCTTACTCCGCACGGTGTGGATTCCTATCGCTATGCCTATGAATATGCGGAAGGAGATGCCCATGCCATAGAACACATCCCCTTTGTCAGAGAAGGGCTCGACGGCAAAAAACGACCGGCCAGCCGCCAGGAAATGCAAGAGTATTACCAGCGGATGAGCGCCCAATCCGTCAATGCCCGCACCTTTGCCACCATTCAAGAGTATCACGCCTATCTTGAGGAACAATTTAAAATCATCCCCGCTGAATGGCAGCGTATTGTCACCATTAATGGGGCGGAAGGGGATGTGGAAGCCTTTTTCGAGAACTGCAAAACAACCAGCCAGCTGTTTGAACAATTGCTGATTCCCACTGTGGAAGAGGCCTTGGCCGGACAAGGCAGCAAAGATTTTGCCGAAACATTTGAGCGGCAACGGGAGCATTTTAAAACCTACAAACGGCTGCGGGAACAAATCGAAGAGAATGAACGCCTGGAACGGGAAATAAGCCGCCTGGCCGGGGTGTATGCCCAACTCTTCGGTCACCAGCAGTCATTTTTGCACACCCAACAGCGGGCCAAAGCGTATCATCAATTGATTGGCGGAGAAAAAGCGCGCGCAGAGCAGGAACTGGAACACAATCAGCGCCGGGAAAAAGAATGGCAACAACAAAAGCTGGCTCTGGAAAAAAGGGAGGCCTCCTACCGGATCGCCCAATTAGAAGAAAAGCTGAAGGAACTGGAACAGACTTGCCTGTTGGCAGAGAGGGAATTGGAGCAAGCGGAAACGGAGTTGCGGCTCAAGACAAAACGCTACCATTCCTTGCAAGCTGCCCGGCTCAGGCAATTGATTCAGCAGGAAGAGGCCCAACTGGCCCATTGTGAACGTGAATTGAGCCGGTTGGATGCCGATGAAGAGACAGCCCAGTTACAAGAACAGCTGGCCAAAAACAGCGCTGCTTTAAAAGGATACTTTGTCAAGGAAGAAAAGCGGCGGGAGAGAGTTTACCAACAGATCCTCGGACAACTGGACCAGCAACAGCATGAAATAGAAGCTCAAAAATCTGCCCTGGAAACCGTTACAAATCAGCGTGAACAAAGGTTGACAGAAAAGGCTAAAGTAGAAGGACGCATCGAACAAACCCGGGAAGAGATAAGCCGGATTGCCCATTCTGTTCTGGACCGTCCTGATTCCGAGACGGTCGAAGAGGAATGGTCCAAGTGGGAGACGGCTTACAACCAGCTTGATCATGCGATCATCAACGACAAGGAGAAATTGAAGCAGTTAGAGCAGCAACAGAAGGATAAACGAACGGCCCAGCATTCGATAGACAGCCAGATCAGTGCCAGACGGGCCAGCCTGGCCAAACTGACGGAGCAAAAAGAGACGATTGAGGCTGAACATGACACCTTGCTGCACAAGGTGCAAGAAATGAAGCCGGAATGGCACCATTATGAGTCTCTCTATCTCAGACAGGCTTCCATTGTGAAGCAGCTTGACGAAAAGCTGGTCTATCTGCAGCAGGAACTGGAAGAGTTGCTGCGCCTGGAACGTCTGGCCCTTCGGTTTGTTGATGATTACAAGGAGCGATCCCATTTTACCGCTGATCCGCTGTTAGCCGAACTGGTGGACAAGTGGGCGGACCAATTTACAGTGCTTGAAACCGGCACTGTCTATCTGCAACGGGCGGCTGGCACGATGAACATCACAGAAGAAGCGCTGTTGGCAAGGCACCCGCTGTGGCCACTGACCGTGATCGTGTCGGATGCCGAGTATGAAAAAGCGAAGCACCGTTTTGAACAGCAGGCGGAAAAAATGACGCACCCGGTCTATGTGGTGACCGTTGAGGAAGCCCGGAGCATGCTTCAGGAGGTGCCGGAGCCAGAACATCCTGTTCTGCCCCGCACCTGGTTACAAAACATCAACCAGCAGCAATTTGTGGCCTGGAAGGAACAACTGGAAACATCCGCCCGGCAGCAAGTGGCTGAACGGAAACAGAAACAACAGGAGATCGCGGCATGGGAACAGCTGCGCCATGCGCTAAAGCGTTTTTATGAACGCTATCCCCACGAACAGTATCACCAGTTGTTGCAAGAGATTGACAGCATCCAGGAAGAAGTCCGGCATCTGGAACAGCAACGCAACCAGCTGGAATGGGATCTGGAACAATTGGAGGCGGAGCTGCAGGCAACACACAAACAGATGGGTGAAGCACAGCAACAATTGCAGCACTTGGAACAGAAACTGAGTACAGCTCAACATTATTTCCACAAGAAAAAAGAAGTGGCCCGGCTGGAAGCCGAAGCCGGTACCCTGGAACAAGAGATCAAGATACTGGACAGTGAACGAATCAGGCTGAAGCAAACCGTTGAACAGAGTGAACGGAAGGCCCAGGAATTGCACCAGGCGGCTGCCCATGCCCAACGGGATATCGCCGACTTGAGAAAGCAGCCTTTCTATACCGATGTGGATGATACACAACCACTCTATACCACAGAAAGTTACGAAGCATTGAAACTGGAGCGTGAATCGCTCTTGGGACGGCTGAATCAAAAACAAGAAAACCGCAGTTTGCTGGACTATAAAATGAAAACGGCAGCTGAAAAAATCAGGACTCTCCAAAAAGAATTAAACGATTTATACACAGAAACAGAGGAGATGGACAAAGGGCTCACTTTTCCCCCAAATGGTTTAGCTGAGATGGACCGGTTGAGGCAGACAATCAAAACGTTGGAAAAAGAGCGGGATCAAGCCCAGAAAAAATGGGAAGCCAGTCAGGCAGCGAAAATTAAGCAAGCAGAACAAGTGCGGATCAGAAAAGATGATTTCCGGAAGACATATCCGGATGATGAAATCACGGTTTTTTCGGCAAGCCTGGCTCAAGTGGCTCAACAGTTGAAAGATGAACAAGAACAGCTGGCCAAGGAGAAAAACTTCCTGGTCCAACAGCGGGACACGTTGACACGCAGGTTGAACCAGATCAACGATAGTTATATGCTGCTGGACAAAAAACATGAAGCGTTTCATTATTTGGCTGACGACATTCAGCCGGCCATCCTGACCGAAGAGGAGCAGCGCGCTTTGATCTACCGGCATAACCATATGGTGAAGGAGATGATTGAACAGCTGGAAGTTTTGAAGAAAACAGTGGAACAACACCTAGAGTCCGTTCGGGAAGCCCGGCAGCGGTTTATGTATTTTTGTCATGACCAGCTGAGGGATATTAAACTGAAAGAAATGGCCTTAAACGGGATTCAGCATAAAGAGACTTACGAGGAAATTGCCGAATGGGTCCAACTGATGAAGAAGCGCATCCGGCACGCTATCCGTATGGCCGAAGATGACATGCGCGGCCATGATCAGCAAGTGCAGCAGTTTATCACTCACTTGCATACCTATTTGCAAACCATCGCGGCGGAATTGAGGTATATCCCCAAAAAAACGCGCGTCAGAGTGGATGAGCAGTGGAAAGAGATCTATCTGTTCAAAATCCCCGAATGGAATGAGCAGGAGGGCAAAGAGGAACTGCGCAAACACATCGATTGGATTGTCAATCAGCTGGACAGCGACCAGTTTAAAGACGAGGCGGGGAAAGAAGATCTGGCCAAGGTGAAAAAACAGATCGCTAAATGGCTGCATCCCAAACAGTTATTGCGCATTGTCATGAAACAAAACGAAATGAAGGTGAGCTGCCGCAAAGTTTCCAATGATGGCAAAGTGAGCAACGCCCCCACCTCATGGGAGAAGTCCAACAAATGGTCAGGCGGTGAGAAATGGAGCAAAAATATGACCCTCTTTCTTGGCCTTCTAAACTACCTGGCCGAAAAGCGGCAGCACTTAACGCCAGGCAGCAAACGGCACCGGACGGTTATTGTGGACAATCCGTTTGGCAAAGCATCAAGCGATCATGTCCTAAACCCGGTCTTTTTCATTGCCGAACAGCTCGGCTTCCAGATGATTGCCCTCACCGCTCACGCTGAAGGGAAATTTTTGCGGGACTACTTTCCGGTCATATACAGTTTGAAGTTGCGTCCGTCAGCTGCTGGAGACAGGCAGGTCATGACCAAAGAAAAAGAGATCCGTCATGCCTTTTTCCGAGACCATGATCCCCAGGCCTTATTAAGGCTGGGTGAAGTGGAACAGCTGACGATGTTTTAGGGCTTGCCTGAGCGATAGAATAGGTACAGTGAAAAGAAAGCAGGCACGGACTTCCCGTGCCTGTTGCTGGGAAAAAAGATAAATATCATAGTCCTTTCGGTTGTTTGATGTTTCGACAATATAATTTTGTTCATAATTCAAGTTGTTATCGTCTAAGAAGTTTTTAACCTCTTCCTCAAACGAAGCGAATGTTTGGCCGCTCTGAGTGAATAAAACGTCTGATGTTCTGATAATCGCCTGGCTTAAGTTAAAAAGAGCCTCTAACAGCTGTCTTGATTCTTGATAATCACATGAAAGATGAAAAAATGTTCCTAATATTTGACTATATCATATCATTTAACTAAAACCATGTTTCACTCCCAATTGATATCAAACTGAAAAGGATCGATGCGGATATCCCAATCGTCAGAACTTCCTTCTATCACGAAAGACACCTGTTTGCGGTCTGGATCGATGGGTGGAAAGGTTAGAATACCTTCAGAAGAGACGCCGGGTAACAGGTCCGATTGAAGTTCAGGGTAATCGGCATGAAAATTGGACTCATGGTCAAATTGCTTTCCGTCTTGAACCAGTTTCGAACTAAATGTATAAACGCTAATATTGGCTTCAGATTCATTTCGGACGGTGACATATACCCTTGTTTCATTTTCGGCTAACTCTATCTGGTTCACCAAAACAACAAAACCACTCTGGTCTAGCTCTTCATTAACTTCAACTGTTAAGAGAGGTGGAGATACGGCTTCAATGTAACTTGATTTATGAATGGCATCCGCTTTTATCGCCGGGGCAGTCAATTCTGCACCAAAGGCATTCTGGCCCCTAAACTCATCAAAAACAACACCTGACACAAAAATGTAATCATCTTGCTGCACGTCGATAGCTGGATCTTCAATGATAATAATAGTGTTTAAATCATAATTGACAGGGTCGGCATAAGCTTGGATATATGTGGCCTCCTGATCTCTTTCTACTGGTGTAAAGATTTGGGCATAAAATTCAACCCGCCGTCCTTTATAAGCTTTTGGATCAGAATACATTTGAGTAAATTCCTCAGGTGTCAAAACCTCATCAGACTCTGTTACCTCACTGCCTGCATCACCACTTCCATTCCCTTGAATTGAACTTTCTTCCACTCCATTTCCACAAGCAGCTAAGGAAATAAGCAAAATCAGTGTCATCCCTGCATACCACATCATATTTCTCAATATTGATCCCTCCCGCAAATTGTTTTTTCACCATCAGTATAACAGCCCATTTTGACAACAGGTTGTCATGAAGTTTTAAATTACAGTTATTTTTTAATCAATCAATCTAGCAATACGACTCCTAGTAGAAATGTAAATTCTATTGTTGAAATGTTTTCTGAATTTGCCTTTGACATGATGAGAAAAGGACAGATTATTTTTTCCGGGCATACTATTGAAACTCATCCAGCCTTTAAGGATAAACTGGAAACAGGACAAATTAACTTGGACATGTTATTATCTTTTCCTTTTATCGTTCAAAGAGGCAAATGGTATGAGTTTCAAACTCTGGCGTTTCAGGCTTATTTGTCATTGAAAAAATTTCTTTCCTTTAGTGTAAAGGAAAGGGCCGTTTCCTATGTTGATTTTTTGAATCTGCGTGATTCTTTTTTGGATATTGAGCATGATATTTGGTTATTATGTTCGGAGTTAGATCTTCCCAATTTTAATCAGTGCTATTTAATTCCCCTTCTAAAAGAATATCTAACTGCTATTGACACGACCAATCCCAAAACAGTATGTTCCTCTACGTTCAGCTTTCTTGAGCTTATATTGAAATTTAAAATTTCTAGGAATACACTTCTTCCGGATGTTTCAGGGTCATGCTGCAACGGATTACCGATTTCTGCATTAGAGTTTATTGGGCACGACTTGTTGAAAGTGGAACTTTATATGAGTTGTTCTGAGGAGGAAAGTAAGAACAATGATGCAGATTTGTTGCGCTTAGGACGGTGCATTACACAACAAGGCTCCTTAACAGGTTATGAAGAGGATGAATATGAACTTGACCTGGCCAAACACAGTGCAAATCCGGAACTGTTGGAGATTCTTGAATCTTTAGGTGTCTGTGATTTTCTATAGAATTCGTATCATCAAGTATTGGAAAAGGTAGAAAAGCCAGTGTCCACTCAATATTGTTTCCGCCTTGATTCGTATGTGCATGATTCGAAGAGACGAAGATTTGCATTGGTCGATTAAATATAGAAGGTGCAATTTCCTATGAAGCAAAAAAATCTCGTTTTATTTAAGAAAGAACTAGGGGTTTGGAATCTATTATTATAGTCAAATGAATAAGTGAGCTTTATGTTATTACGTGATATTATATTTTATAGTTTGGTATAGGTGCTTTAGTCGAGGTGTTAGTATAGTTCTACCAGATTAGCTCTATTTCAGTTGTTTCCAAGATATTGACTCAAATCAGTTGTAAATAATATTAAAGCAAACTCAATTACATTAACCCACATATGGATAAAAATAACGTTCGTTGTCTTTATTTCTGCAAGATGATCATATCAGCTAAATCTATAATAAATTTTCCTTTTACTAAGATATCCAGACCAATAATTCCATTGATGCCGAAACCTTCATCCAGGTTGCCAAAGTCCAGAGGAAGACTATGTACTTCAAACGATCCGAATGTTACTCGGTCAATTCTTTTTCTAAAAGCATAATCCACGCCACCAATTCCACTCATAATTGTTAATTCATCATGAGGAGTTGCATAAATGCCCAAATCAAAAACAGCATCAGCGGAAATAAGAGTCTGTGCTGCTCCAGTGTCAACAATAACCTGCTCTATCACAGCAGATTTTCCTTGATACGTCAGAGTAATAGATGTATACAATAGACCATTTTTATAATCCAAATTCATTGTCATTTATGTCCTCGATAAGAAGGTTTGCGAATAACATTCATAACAATTTGTGGTTTTGAGGTATGATATACAAAAGTGTCACCACTACATTTTAACAACAATTTTGTAGCTTCCAGGTCATTGTCAATGGATCGTATCACCGTGACATCTTTGATAATTTTTTTGTTCTTATCTATGTATGAACTGTTGGCCTCAAGTTGAACCCATTTATCTGGATATAGCCGACGTACTTCATCCCATTGCATATTGTATCCCTCCCTATTCTGATTATAACAAACTGATGACTTTTTCAACATCTACTATTAAACTAGGATCTTTCCTCCAACGGTGAAAGATACGAGTGTATAATAGAATTGTGCTACATTAGACCTATACGGGGTGTCGCTATGATAACGGCAGATTTTATTAGCCGAGAAATTGAACAAATTAAAGGACAGCGTTACCAATTGCTCATTATACCTGAAAGAAAGGTTAATAAGCCTGAAATTCTTGGCTGTTTAAAACAGCTTAATATTCCCATCCTCAATCTTAGCTTAATTCTGTCAGAACAATTAAAAAGTGTCCCCGAACAAAAACGTCCCAGAGAAGTGAGCTCAACCCTGCGTCAAGTGATACATAGGTATGATACTGATGTGATCTGCTTTGAGAAGATGGAGTACCTGTTCGATCCCGAATTGAAACAAGATCCCCTCCGCTTATTAGAAAGTTTAAGTGGCAACAAAGTTTTAATTGTGTTGTGGCCAGGAGAGGTGCAGGACAATACTTTAACATATGCTACACCTGAACACCCGGAGTTTTATCAAAAGCAGGGATCTGAACAATATATCATGCGTATATAAAGGGGGAGTGTCGGAATGAAGTACAGAGACCTTATTCACTTTGAACCCGTGGAATCGGTTGTTGAACTAAAAGGAGCGGCCCAAAAAGAATATGCCTTTAAACTGATTGATACATATGTCATCTCTGAGCATATGGTTGAAGTCATTGATGAGGTCATTATTGAACAACTTCAATTTAATTACCCGGCAGATAATAAAGGCCTCTTTATTGTGGGGAATTATGGAACAGGTAAATCCCACTTAATGAGTGTGATATCAACGATTGCTGAAACAGAAGGAACCAGTGAGCGTATCAACAATGACCGTGTAGCCAAACGGGCCAAAGAAATCGAAGGGAAATTTAAGGTTTTGCGAGTTGAACTTGATGGGATTACGATGCCTTTCCGTGACGTGTTGTTTCAATATATGGCCGAGTATATGCAGGAAATAGGCGTCGATTACGAGCTGCCAGACCTGGAGCATGTCAAAAGCAACAAAGATGAATTGCTGACCATGATGGCTGCTTTTAACGAAGTATATCCTGATCATGGTTTCTTGCTGGTCATTGATGAGCTCTTGGATTTCTTGCGCTCCCGTAAAGAACAGGAATTAATTTTAGATTTGAACTTTTTACGGGCTATGGGAGAAATCTGCCGCACCACCCGCTTCCGGTTTATGGCTGGGGTGCAAGAAATGCTCTTTGACAACCCCACATTTCAATTTGTTGCCCAGCAACTGAGCCGGGTAAAGGAGCGGATGGAGCAAGCGGTGATTGTCCGTGAAGACATCGAATACGTTGTCTCTCAACGTTTGTTGAAAAAAGATGAGAAGCAAAAGGCATTGATTCGTGAACACTTGCAAAAGTTTACCTCATTATACGATAAACTGAATGAACAACTGGAAAAATATATAGAACTCTTCCCCGTTCATCCGGCTTATTTATCTACTTTTGAAAAGGTATCTGTGGCAGAAAAACGTGTCATCCTCAAGACAATCAGTCAAGAAATGAAAAAGCTGATGGATAAGGACGTACCGGATGACCACCCCGGGCTGATCTCCTATGACAGCTATTGGCCACATATTGAAGGGGACCGGTCACTTAAAAATAACTCTAATGTAAAAGCAGTCATGTCTAAAGTGAACATCTTATTAGACCGCATCGACAATGCGTTTACCCGGCCCGCTTACCGGCCAATGGCTAAGCGGATTGTGCAAGCACTGGCTGTCTTTCGCCTCACGACAGATGATATTCACTCCAAAGTGGGCGTGACAGCTGATGAACTGCGTGATCATTTGTTTTTATACGCAGATCTGCCTGAACAAGATGCTGAATTCTTACGTACTACTATTGAATCGGTGTTAAAAGAGATTTTGAAGACAGTAAGCTACCAGTACATCTCTGTCAATCAGGAGAATGGACAATATTATCTAGACATTGATAAAGATATTGATGTGGACAGTTTAATAGAACAAAAAGCAGAAACCTTAAGTGATCATCAGTTGGACCGCTACTATTTTGATATTTTGGCCCAAGTGACCGACAGTGATATTGACCGGACCTATGTCACTGGTTTTAAAATATGGTCCCATGAACTGGAATGGTATGAAAAACGGGTGACCCGGCCTGGTTATCTGTTCTTTGGCGCGCCAAACGAACGGTCCACGGCTCAACCGGAACGAGATTTTTACATCTATATGCTTCAGCCCTTTGATCCACCAAAATTTAAAGATGAAGAAAAGCCTGATGAGGTATTCTTTAAATTAGACACCAAAGATGAAACGTTTATCCGCAACTTGCAGTTGTATGCCGGTGCTAAAGAGATGGCGCTGGCGGCAACGAGTGGCACGAGAAGATTATATGAAGAAAAAGCGAACACATACTTAAAACAATTAGTCAAATGGCTGACCGAACATATGCCTACTGCCTATAAAATCACCTACCGGGGTGAAACGAAAAAGCTGGCCGAATGGAGCTTCGCCGCTCCAGCCAGGGCGACGGTCCGGGAAATGATCGATACCGCTGCGGGGGATTGCTTGTCTGCATGGTTTAATGAAAAATATCCAGACTACCCAGCTTTTAGTAAAGTGAAGACCCCGATTACCAGTGAGAGCATGAAAAACAATTATATTCCAGAAGCATTAAAAAATATACCAGAACCTCAAACGAAAAATGGGATTGCCATTCTTGATGGGCTGGTGCTGTTGGACAATGGTAAACTAAACGTTCATCAGTCTGGATATGCCAGATGGGTCCTTGACTTACTAGAGCAAAGAGGAGAGGGGCAAGTAATCAACGCTTCCGAATTGATTGAAATAGTCCAAACGCATGGCAGTGAAGAAGTGAAGAGAACCGTCCAATTCCAGCTGGAACCGGAGTTGTTTATGGTTGTGTTAGCGGCGATGGTCTTCAATGGGGATATTGTCATCACGATTAATGGCACCACCTATGACGCCATGAAATTTGATGAGCTGATTAAACTTCCCCTTGATGAGCTGGTTGAGTTTAGCCACATAAAGAAACCAAGTGAACTGCCCCTCCCCGCTCTGAGGGAATTGTTTAACCTGTTTAACATTCCCCAAGGCTTATTAAATCAAAATGCTCTCCCTCAGGGCATTGGGCAATTGAGAATAAAATCGGAAGACATCTTGAAGCAAGTGGCTGCCTTAGCTCATGACATCAGAGATGGCATTCCTATTTTGAATACAACGCTACTAGATAGAGGCGATGTTGCAGACTACCGGAATCAATTAAACCAGTTAAAGGACTTTCTTCAAAACCTGCAAGTGTATAATACACCAGCTAAACTGAAGCATTTTAAATATACGGCTGAGGAAGTGAAAGACTATCAGCACACCCTCCAGCTTGTGACAAGGCTAGAGCAGCTTAAAAAACGGGCTGAAGAAACATCCAAAGTGGCCAACTATATTGAGCTTGCCCTGAACCTTCTCCCTTCAAACCATCCTTGGCAAGATAAAGCGGAGCGGGCGCTATCCGATTTGATCGATGCTTTAAAACAGGGAGATGGGGCTCATCAGGAACTGCAAGCCCTCCAACAGTTAAAAGCAGAGTATCAGGACATCTACATGGCCATACATGCCAAAGCACGCTTAAGTGCCACTGAAGATGCCAAAAAGCAGCAGCTGTTGGATGACCCGCGCCACCGTGCTCTGCAGCAGTTATCGGCCATTGATATACTGTCCAAACAGCAGCTTCATCAGTGGCAGCAAAAAGTGAACGAATTGAAACCTTGTTGGCAACTGACCAGGAATGACTTAGAACATTCGCCTATTTGTCCACACTGTAAACTGCGTCCTAAAGATGAGCAACATGTGCAGTATACCAGTTTAGAGGAACTGGAAAACCAGCTGCAAGATTTACTGGATTCATGGACGGAGACACTTTTAACCAATTTTAATGATCCTGAAATCAAACAAAATATCTCCCTTTTGAAGTCCGAACAGCAACAGCTCATCGAGGAACTCATCAGCCAAGGGGCATTCAGCTTGCCTCTTAACGTACAACTTATCCAAGCGATACAAGAGCTGTTGCAGGGGATTGAAAAAATTGAGTTGACCATCGACGATCTGGTAGAAATGATGGCAGGAGGCAATCCATTGACAGTGGAAGATTTGAGAACACGTTTTGAAAACATGATGAGGGAACGCATTGGCGCTTCAACCACCAAAAATATCCGGATTATGCTGAACCTGGGTAAGGAGGGCAAACATGAGTCGTTCCAATCCTGAGCAGATCTCTTTGTTTGACAAAGAAGAAACCAAACAAGAAGGTCCTGTCACTTGTCTCGGCATGACGTTTAAGAATGATGAAGAGCGCCGGGCCTATTTTACCGAAGAGCTGCGCAAAAAACTGCCAGAACTGAAGAAAATGGAGGGATTTCCGATTGGTGAGGATGAAGACATCCTCGCCCTGTCGGATCCCCCTTATTATACAGCGTGTCCAAATCCGTGGCTTAATGATTTTATTGAACAGTGGGAGAAAGAAAAAAAAGAGAAGTATGGGGAAGAAGAGGAGTATCACCGGGAGCCCTTTGCTGCAGATGTGAGCGAAGGAAAGAATGACCCGATTTATAATGCGCACAGCTATCATACGAAAGTGCCCCATAAAGCCATCATGCGCTATATTTTGCATTACACCAACCCCGGAGATATTGTTTTTGACGGTTTTGCCGGAACCGGCATGACAGGAGTGGCTGCCCAGTTGTGCGGGGACCGCCAAGCGGTTGAAAGCTTAGGATATCAAGTACAAGACGATGGAACCATTTTAGATGAAAAAGGCCGGCCGTTCTCAAAACTGGGTCCAAGAAAAGCCATTCTCAACGACCTTTCTCCAGCAGCGACCTTCATTGCTTATAATTACAACATACCTGTTGATGTAGAGGTGTTTGAGAAAGAAGCAACGCGTATTCTGGAAGAAGTGGAAAAAGAATGTGGATGGATGTATGAAACACGACATGTCATTGACGGTGTTCCACAAACCGACAGTAACGGAAACCCCATTAAAGGGCGGATTAACTATACGGTGTGGAGCGATGTCTTTGTCTGTCCTCATTGTGCAGAAGAAATCGTTTTTTGGGAAGCCGCTGTTGACCAGGATGCCGGAAAAGTGCGGGACACCTTTCATTGTCCATCTTGTGGTGCTGAGCATACCAAGCGCAGTGTGGAACGGGCCTGGGAAACCAAGTATGATCCGGCAATTGGTGAAACCGTGCGTCAAGCCAAACAGGTGCCGGTGTTAATCAATTATTCCGTTGGCAACAAACGTTATGACAAACAGCCAGATGCCCAAGACTTCGCTTTGCTTCAAAAAATAGAGGACATGGAGATCCCCTATTGGTATCCGACGGATCGGATGCCTGAAGGAGAAGAATCTAGGAGAAATGATAGGCTGGGTATTACCCATGTTCATCATTTTTATACAAAAAGAAATCTATATGTTTTAGCAACGGCAATGAAAAAAATAATAAGATGTAAGACTAATAATACTTTGTTATTTACTTGGTTTACTTCTGGGCTTATTCGGACCACTAAAATGTACAAATTTACCTTAGATAGGAAAATGGGAACTGTTAGTGGTACGTTGTTTATTCCATCCTTATGGACTGAAAATACTGTTTATAAACTTTTAAAGCATAAACTAAGAGATTTTTCTAAAATCAGTAAACCCACGATGTCTTATTGTATTTTAGAAACGATAACAAATTCAAATAATTGTCTACCAGATACAAAAGTGGATTATATATTTACTGATCCACCATTCGGAAATAATTTAATGTACTCCGAGTTAAATTTTCTGTGGGAAGCATGGTTAAAAGTATTTACAAATAATCAGCCCGAGGCCATTGTAAATAAAACTCAAGGCAAAGGCTTACCTGAGTACCAACGACTAATGGAAGCTTGTTTTAAAGAGTATTATCGTGTCTTAAAACCAGGGCGTTGGATGACTGTAGAATTTAGTAACTCCCAATCCACTGTTTGGAATGCCATTCAAGAAGCTATACAGCGGGCCGGCTTTGTTATTGCTAACGTTTCTGCGTTGGATAAAAAACAAGGCAGCTTTAACGCTGTTACTAGTACAACAGCGGTAAAACAAGATCTTGTTATCTCAGCCTATAAACCTAAGCAAGAGTACATCGACAAAATGAAACGGGAACAAAATACCGAAGAGTCGGCTTGGACCTTTGTCAAACAACATTTAGAACAATTGCCAGTCTTTAAAGGAGAAAAAGGCAAAGCAGAGTTGATAGTGGAGCGGACACCTCGTGCGCTGTTTGACCGCATGGTGGCTTACCACGTTCAAAACGGACTGCCTGTCCCCATCTCGTCAGCAGAGTTTCAAGAGGGGGTTGCCCAGCGGTTCCCCATGCGTGACGGAATGGCCTTTTTAGAGAGCCAAGTGGCGGAATATGATAAGAAACGCATTTTAGCCAAAGAATTTACCCAATTGAGTCTGTTCGTTTCTGATGAGAACAGTGCTATTGAGTGGCTTCGCCAGCAGTTGCTGAAGAAACCTCAAACCCGCCAGGATCTACAGCCTGACTTTATGAAAGAGATTCAGCATATTGCCAAACATGAGAAGCTGCCTGAACTGGATGAACTGCTGGAACAAAACTTCTTGAAGTATGAAGGGGATGGTCCTGTTCCCAGTCAAATCCACAGCTATCTCAGCAGCAATTACAAAGACTTGCGGGGGTTGGATAAAGACGATCCAAGATTAAAAGAAAAGGCGAAAAACCGCTGGTATGTTCCCGATCCGAACAAACAAGCCGATTTGGAAAAACTGCGGGAAAAAGCATTGTTACGGGAATTTGCCGCTTATAAACAACAAATTGAAAGCAGCAAAAAGAAATTGAAACAGTTCCGCACTGAGGCCATTCGTGCTGGGTTTAAGAAAGCCTGGGCAGAGAAAGATTATGAAACTATTGTCAAAGTGGGCGAGCGCTTGCCGGAAAAAGTGCTGCAGGAAGACGATAAGCTTCTGATGTACTACGATAATGCCCATATCCGTCTGGGATTGTAATGAAGCGGGTGAGTAAGGTGAACAATTGGCGTGATGGTATATTGGCCTATTTTAAAGCCCCTCTGCCTCATCTTTTGCTTGTCTCCGATTCTGAAGGCCTGTTGTATGATGAAACCGTCCTGTTGTCATTACAGGACAAAGGGATTGAAATCATCCAGTTTCAGGACCGGGCCAAATTCCGTTATCTGTATGAACGTTATTACCGGGATCAGAAAGAGGATAAATATCTCCTGATTCATTTCCAAGACAAATCGTTTGATGTCCTGCCTTACGATGTGTTAAAAGCAGGACATCCAATTGAACTAAGGATCTCTAAGCTGTTTCCACAATTTCCAGCGTCAATCATCGGGCAGCTTGACGCCCGCACTTTAGATGCCTTGTACCCTCTCAGCCGGGAGGTACAAGGGCCTCTTTCATCTCAACAGACGCTTGACTTTTTACTAAGAAAAGTGTTTAAACTGCCTTATGACATTGTCGATTCGCCAGCGGAGTTTTTGCGGCTGTTGATTAAAAAACATGAAAGCCCCTTTGATATGCCGCCTGTGCTTGAACAATATTTAACCGGTCATTTCCAAAAGGCTGCTTTTCTCCGGTCGATGCCGGTAGAGCAACTGATCACCTCAAAAGCCTGTTTTTATCAATATCTGCATCATGAATGGAAAACATATTTACACCAATGGGTACAAGCACAACACATGGCCAAGGAACATTATGACGATCACTACCATCAGCAGCATCCCTTTGAATCCGCTTATTTGCGCCATGATCTCACCCGGTTATTCGTTGAAGGTAAATTAGAGCCTGTCAGCGATATTGATGTACACCATTTACCGGACTGGGCTCATCAAGGGATAAAAGCAGACTCTGTGGATAACAGCAAAACGCGGGTAGCAGCCTTGACTGGACAACTAAAAGCAAAATTGGATGAAAAGCTTTCGTATAAACATTGGCTAGAGATCGTGCCCTTATTTGCTGAAGCCAAATTTTTAAACGTGAAATATCAACTTGCCAATGCTGAATTAAGCCAACTGGAACAAAGACTTGAGGAGTACTTCGAAGCCTGGATGTTAACAGAATATCCAGCGCTGGCCAATCTTCCGTATCTGAAAGCGCCAGTGATGGTCCATCATATTCCACACTATCTAAGTTTGCAAAAGGCAGACAAAATAGCACTGGTGGTTTTAGATGGCATGAGTTTTATCCAGTGGAAACAAATTCGTTCCGCGTTAAGTATCGATTTTCATTGCCAAGAACAAGGTGTGTTTGCTTGGGTCCCTACGGTCACTTCAGTCTCGAGACAAGCGTTGTTTTCTGGTGAACTTCCTTTTCACTTTGCCGAAACGATTCATACCACGCGCAGGGAGCCGTCTGCCTGGCAGTCCTTTTGGGAAAAGCAGGGCATGGCCAAGCGGCAGATCAGTTATGAGAAAGGGTTAGGGCAGGGGGCGTATCAACCGGAAAAAGTGCAAGCTTTACAGCGCAGTAATATAAAAATGGCCGGGCTCATCATGGATACCATCGACCGTTTGATACATGGAGCCATACAAGGACATCAAGGTTTGATAGCAGAAATTGAGGTCTGGCTAAGAAATGGATATTTAAAACAGCTGATTCAAGATTTATTGGCGGCTGGTTTTAGCGTCTACCTTACCTCGGATCATGGCAATAAAGAAAGTATCGGGATTGGCCGGATTAATGAAGGCGTGCTTGCTGAAACACGGGGAGAACGTGTTAGAATATATAGAAGTGAACAGCTGCGCAATCAAGCGGCAGCAAAATATGCCTCCATCGCTTGGCCCAATATTGGCTTGCCTGATGAGCGTTTTATGCTGTTGGCCAAAAGCGGTGAAGCCTTTATTCACCAAGGGGAACAAGTGGTCAGTCATGGTGGCATCAGTATTGAAGAAGTGATCGTTCCTTTTGTTCACATTACCCCGAAACAACACAGGCAGTGAGGTCGTAACGATGAAAAAGATGGTTGGCTTTGACCAAAAGGTCCAGTTACATCAATTAGACTACATGGCACGGGAATTACCCCGGACAGATCCAAAGGAACTTTATGAAAAAATGGATGACTACCTGGCTAGAGATATAGGTGGCCAAAAAGCCCGCCGGAATACCAGAACCATTATATTTAAAATATGGTGTCATGTCCCCGAAGCACATCAACCCATTCAGCAGCGGGCCATTCAACTCTTCCCCAGTCTGCCTCCTGCAGAACGTTTGCTTCTGCACTGGGGTTTAACGATTCTGGCTTATCCCTTTGTCAAAGATTTTGTCCAAGAAATGGGCTATCTGTTTCGCATGCAAGATGAAGTGTCAAGTGAACAAATCGGCCGCAGGATGAAAAGTTTGTATGGTGACCGCCGGCGTGTGGAAGTCGCTACCGGTGCAGTACTGATGTCCTTGCGCTCCTGGGGGGTTATTCATGCTCATAAACAACATAGGCATACCGTTGCCAAGATGATTCAGATTACCTCCCTTGAATTAAAACAATGGTTAACCGAAGTACTGCTCCGGGCCACCCAGTCCACGGCCATGACGATAGAAAAGATCCATGACCATCCGCTCTTTTTCCCCTTCGAATTTACGATTTCGATTGATGAACTTAAAAATGACCAGTTTTCAATTACAAGACAAGGGGGCGGTATGGTCATGGTGGGCTTAAAAAGTAGAAGGAAGAAACAAAATGCTTCTCATCAAGAGCAGGCCTCTGTCAACTCCTGCTCTCTTTAAAGTAGAGCAGAGCTTTTAAGTGCAATATATTGTTTTCCATTACACTGTCCGATAGAAATGATCGTGAGCAGGTGAGTGCGGTGATTAAAGTTGGCGATATTGTCAGGGGAGCTCAGTTTCCAGAAACGGTTTACAATATTATGCTTTCCAAGTGGATGAGCGTTTTTCAAAAGGGCGGCGTTTGGGAAATAAGAATTTAATCCCGTTGCCTCATCAGATAGAAGTGGGGCCGGGATGCTCATTAAAGAACTAAAAGCAAGGGAAAGTGTCAAGCGGATTTTAATTTTGGTTCCTCCCCTGGTATTAAAACAATGGCAAATGGAATTGGAAGAGAAGTTTGGTGATTTGGTTATTACGGATGGAACAGGTAGGGAGTTGACGGCTGAACTGTTATATTTAGCAAAAAGAGAAAATGGCACCATTATTTCTTTAGATTCCTACTGGCTGTTCCAATCTCAATTTGAGGGTGAACATATCTCGTTAAATGAGAGCCATGATCCAGAGCTTCATTCAGCTGCTGTCAAAGCCCCGCCTGATCAATTGTTACGAGCATCTATCGGCTTAGGCTTTAAGCGGGCAAGGTTGAAAAATGTGTATTCCATTTTGCGCGGGAAAGACCTGCAAACTGGAGAATTTCCAATGAGCGGCGGGAAGAACAGTTTGAGATTTTAAAAGCGGCTCACCGCCATGTGCTCAATCTGCAAAATTGGCATGAGTTCTTTAAATGTCTCATTCGGGCAGGTTATCGCAGCAGTGCGATGATCAGTTCACAAATGGGCTTGATCTATTCCTATGTTATGTTTTTAATTGGCAAAATCGATTGTAAAATGGAGCTAAACCGTTTACGTAAACTGATTGCTAAATGGTACTTTATGGTTTCCATTACCGGCAGATATACGGGTTCACCGGAGACAGTTATGGAGAGGGATCTGGCCCGTTTGAGAGGGGTTAAAGACGCAGATACCTTTGCCAAAGTACTAGAAAAAATTATTGCAGATGAGTTAACCAATGACTTCTGGAACATCTCCCTTGTCAACGATCTGGAAACCTCCTCTAGTCAAAGCCCTGCATTCTATGCCTATTATGCTGCATTAAACTTGTTGGGTGCCAAAGTATTATTCTCAGATATGAAAATCTCAGAGCTGCTTGATCCAGCGCTGCGCTCAAACAGGAGTCCCATTGAGAAACATCATCTGTTTCCAAAAAATTATCTGAAGTCGATCGGGATCACTTCAAGACGAGAGACAAACCAGGTGGCTAACTATGCTTCCGTGGAGTGGACAGATAACACCAAAATAGCCGATCAATCCCCGGCCGAATACTTTCCTAAGTATGCTCAAAAATACTCTGAAGACGAATTGAAACAAGTAATGGAATGGCATGCCTTGCCCCAAGGATGGGAACAGATGGACTACTTTACTTTCCTGGAGGAGCGCCGGAAGTTAATGAGCAAGGTGATTCGTGCTGGTTATGAGCAGTTGAATAAAGATTAGGCTATGCAATATTTGTTAAGTTCAGTTCCCCTGCTACATTAATCCCGTATGGTGGGTAAGTAGCAGGGAATTTGTCATTTTTTGTTGAATATATAAGTCTTAAGAATCTGCTGCATAAAGTCTTAGGAGGCATAAGGATGAATAGTTGGATCATCGATGTGCTAAACATTTTGATTCAAAATATGACCTTATCGGGTTATTTATATTTTATGTTGACACTATTTGCACTGGCTTTCATCGGGACTGTTATCTGGTATGGAAGGGCTAATCAGGCCCATAAGCTGATAATTGCACAGCTAAGAAGCCTAGAGTCAAACGAAGACAATGAGCTGGTATATGCAGAAAAACAGTCAGTAGTTGATAGGCAGACAGAGATGATATTTTCCCACATGCGGCAGATGAATGAATGGATTATGGACAGAAAAAGGCTCAGCAAAAAATGGCTTTTGCATCGTGAACTGATCAATGCCTGGCAAAATTATTACGAACAATTTCAAGTCCTTCAAAAAAGTGGAGAACAGTTGGTACCCGATGTTTATGATTTCTTTTTAGAAGAAAATTTTGTACATAAGTATGGCCGGCGTAAGCTTATGGAAGTAATACCTGGTATCTTTGTCTCCTTAGGGATTTTGGGAACATTTATGGGGCTTATTGCCGGACTTGATGGTCTAACGGGGCCAAACGGCCAGTTTATATCAACAGACAGTGATACCATATTAGGTGGGATTGGTAGCTTAATTAGTGGTATGACCGTCGCCTTCTATTCCTCGATTATGGGTATTATTTTGTCTCTTATTTGGCAGTTATGCGATAAATTTTTGTTTTATCCTTTTCTTGTTCATTCGTTTCACAAGTTGCGTCAAGAGTTGGATCATGCTTTTCCCACTCAAGCGGAAGAGAGCTTTTTGCAACAGATGGTGCGCAACCAAAAACAACATTTGGAAGATTTTCAAACCTTTATGTCGGAGCAATTAATCCCGCAAATGGTCTCCGGCTTTGACGAAGCTCTTAAAAGCGTATTGGAACCGCATCTACAACAAACTAATGACATGATTAAGCAAACCCTGGAACACTCCTCCCATAATCAGTTAGAGGGAATTAACGAAATGGTCGATTATTTTGTCAATTCGTTAAATGATGTGGCCGGGGACCAAATGAAACAGTTAGGGGAAACATTACAGAAAACGGTAGAATGGCAGGAGAAAGTGCATAAGGAAATGACCCAACTGGTAGAGTCCATGCAACAGGCGGCACGAGAGCAATCGTTGATGGTGGAGAAAACGACCAAGTTGACCGAACAAATTCATCAATATACGGATAAAATCACGAAGTATCAATCATCTTTAGAATCAACGGTCGCTCAGCTAAATGAAACAACAGACCGCAACAGGCAATTGCAAGATGCTATTTCTCACTTGCTGGAAAAAATGACCGCTGAGCGCAACACCTTTGATCAACTTTTTGAGAAACATATGGACAGGTTAAATCAAAACGTACAGGACATCATCGCCCAATCTGAGCAGCAGTCCGAGTTACTGGGGCATTATGAGCAGTTAATGACACAGATCAATAGCCATTTAAAGGAAGTGGCCACCACTGCAGAGGCAAATCAGCAGTTATCTGCAACATTAAGCCAGCAAGCGGAAGTAACCGCAGAGATGAGCCGCGGATTGGAATCTGTTTTAAGTGGATTTAAGGAACAAGGGGAGCAATATCAAACTTTACAAAAGCAATTAGTTGATTTGTTATCCAAGGTACAAGAAGAGAGGGATAAAGTGGCTCAAATTTCCCATGACGTTTTAAGCAGGCTTGATAAACAAATCGTAGCAATGGATGAAAGAACAGACAACTTGAGAGAGCTATGGTCATCAACGCATCAGCTCCTCAGTCAAACGAACGAGCATCTCTCTTCTTCTATGAATCAATTTGCTGAGCATATGTATCAGGGATTAGAACGTACTTTTGATCAGTTTGATCGTGAACTGTCTAAAGCCGTGCAGTATCTTCAAAACGGGATTAATGCCATGGAAGAAGTTGTTAGTGAATTACCTGATGGGGTAGAAAAGTTTGGCCTGTATATTAAAGCGCTAAATGAACAGGTTGAAAAAATTACGAAACAAGGATAGGAAGATGATGGAGCATGTCAAGGGGCTATCGCACCTTTAGACGTTTCAGAAACCAGCAGGTTGAAGAAGATCATAGCAGTTTCTGGATGTCTTACTCAGATCTAATGTCTGCATTGTTGTTAATGTTCGCCTTGTTTTTAATGGTGAGCATATTAAATAATCAGTTAGCCATAGAAGAAAAGGATCGTATGATTGAAGAAATGATCGGTGTTAAAACCAGAATTATTGAAGAATTGGTAAGTGCCTTCGAAGATTCCGACCTGGAGATGGAAGTGGATCAGCAGACTGGGGCTATCCGCTTCTCTGGCGGTGTTTTTTTTGAGACGAATAGCAGTGCTATCTCTGAAACAGGACGGGAATATCTTGAAAAATTTATACCTAAATACATCGATATCCTGCTATCTCCCCAATTCAGAGAGAATATTGCGCAAATAATTGTTGAAGGACATACCGATACAGCCGGAGGTTACTTGTACAACTTGCAGTTGTCCCAAAACAGAGCTTTATCTGTGGTACAAGAAATTTTTAAAGATGATTTTCCAAAGTTTGACTATCAAGAAGAGTTGAAAACGGTCATTACAGCTAACGGGCGTTCGTTTAGCGTGCCTATAGTGGATGAAAAAGGCAAGATCGTTGCTGATCAATCCCGAAGAGTGGAATTTAAATTTCGCCTTAAAGATGAAGAGTTGATTGAACAAATCCAAGAATTGGTGACTCAAAATGAAAGGTAAACTACGTTTTCGCCCTTTTTCTTTTTCACCGTTTAAGTTAACGGAGACCCGGAAAGTGGTAGAAAGAAGATATAAACATGCTGAAGAAGAGATCATTCTTAAGCTGAGCAAGAGACGATTGCCGGATTTATTGGATGAAATCCGAGCATTGCCCATGGATCCTGAGGTTGTTAAAGAATTTGGACGTTCCCTTTCCAAAGTCAAAATCAGGATGCTGATTTACGAATATCCTTACCATCAGGAGGAAAAAGAGACCCAGCAAAAAATCGTATTAATTTTAATGGCTGGATACAGGCGAGAAGTGGGGCGTAAAGCCTGGGATATTTTTCAGTCCCATGCGGATGATCCCTATCTCCCTAAGCTATTACAATTTATATTCCGTAAGGAGGATGCTTCTTTTCTTGGACTTGAACCCCACGCCCGGCAGCAATTGACTGACGCTTTCACTAACAAGGGAAATCCCATTGATCGCTTGGTAACACTACTTTTAGGCTCAAACCAACAAGCTGCTGATGTGCTATCAAGTTGGAAAATTAAGTCAGATACTGTACTACAGTCCCGGTTGATTAAGGAGATGTTAGTTCTTGGTTTAGCTGATGATCGGATTCTGAAACGGGAAGGCATTGTCGCTGTTAAGTCTTATTTAGAGAACATGATCCTTGAGGACTATAAAACAGTACTTAAGGTTTATCTTACTCACCGCGATTATCGACAGTTTGAGAAAGAAATTCTTGTACAGGGCCTTCAAAAGTTGGGTGACCCACGCCACAATCGGAGACCTTGGCAATTTCTCGCTGATGAAGAAATGCAAAAAGTGATCCAGTGGCTGATGCAGAATGACTTGGCAACCTTTTTTGGCAGGATTAAGGATAATGAGCGTTTTAATTATTGGAAGAAATATCTTGACTTTATGAGAGACGTGAAAGTCTTTGATGAACCGCCTGTCCTTTGTATGGACTTCGGCTCTTTCGTTGTTGTTGAATTTGGTCATTCAGGGGCCGCCTATTTCTATCATCGGGAAGGATTTTATAATGTGGTGCTGAAAAAGATTGCAGATTTACAAAGAGGCTATCGTTCTTTGCGGAGTAAAGAGTACCTTTTTAAGTATAGAGATGAGTATAGGCGGGATGGTTACAGGCTGTATATTCATCGTCTCCCCCATGCAGGATACTGGACAGGGAAATTTGATGAACACATGCAGCATTATTTAAGGGGGAATTTTAAGTATCAAAGATAAAGGAAGTTGAGGTAAATGAAAAGACTTTTTCAACGGTTGCGTAATAGAAGGATGCCCAACCCTATAAAGGTAGGTATAACACAGCTAGATAAAGGATTATATTTTAGCCTACGACGCCAAGGAGAGGCGTCCCCGCTTCACTTTCCTTTAAGGTTATCTATTGCTGAACTCCGTTCTCGACCGTCTACTATTGCTCAGCTTGAATTATTGGAGGAGCTGTGGGATAGCGGTTATCTGCAGGAAGAATCCCAATCCTATTTTCTTCATTATGATTATCTTTATGAGTTAGAACCAGAGGAGAGGGGATTATTAGGCCTACCTGAAACCCCTGTTAGTTTAGATCTAAAGCTGGAGCATGAGGGGATTATTGGCACACCTCGCTTCCGGTTTATTCTTGAAAAAGGGTATCAAGATTGGAAGCATTTGGAGCGAACGGCCAAGCAGAATGGCCCACTGATCACATTGCCAAATGGGAAGCTCATCCTGATGGATGAAGCTCAATATAAATTTGAATGTAAATTAATAAATATGCCTGATCCGAAAGACAAGGAAAACATTTTCGCATTTATTGCTGAGGTAAGAAAGCACGCTCGAGAATTGAACATCCCGATGAATTCCTATTTGGAACGACAAGAATACCTATTTGTTGATCAAATTTATGTAGATCTGGAATATAAAGACCAGACACTTCATGTTAAACCCAAATATGTTTCCGATGCTCCTATTAACGAAGATGTATTGGATGAAATGGCTAGACAAGGTAGTAGCTACGCTACGGTACCAAATCGGGAAAAAGTCTTTGTGAAACGTGAAATTGTGGATCAGGCAAAACAAATTAACCGAGTCGGCTCCATCACGGGAGCGGATATTCCTAAATTTGTTCAAAACCCGGAGTCCTTTTTGCCTGAGATCGAGTTAGATTTGGCCAAGTTTAGCGAACGGGTTAAGGAGTTAGGCATTAAGGTTTATCGGGCTCAACCTTATGTATATGCTAAGGAGACGGACCGCGGATGGTTTGATTTACAAACAGGCTTTTCCGTGGTCAACGAGGAGGGTGAAGTAACCCGAGAGTTAGGGACAGATGAAATCAAGGAATTAGTTCAAAAAGCGAGGGATGCAGGAGAAGAATTCATTGAGTGGAATGGCCAGTGGTTGAAAATCCCAGAACATGCAGATAAATTTTTGGCAGCATCAGATCAGTTGGAAGCTGAAATTGGTCAATCTAAACAAGTGGATATAAGCCGTCTCCCATATGTTTTAGAGATATACGAAAATATTAACCAACTGGAATACAATAAACCTTTATTAAATATACAGCAGGAGTTGAAGGAAAAAGGTATTTTAGATAAACAGCCGCCTGCACTATTCCAGGGTACGTTGAAGCCTTTTCAATCTGAAGGTTTTGTCTGGATGAAATCTCTTCATTTTAGAAATATCGGCGGCTTATTAGCAGATGACATGGGTTTGGGTAAGACCATCCAAGTGATTGCTTTCTTAGCCTATCTCAAGAGTAAAGAGTCGTTGCGTCCCTCATTGATCGTTGTACCCAAAACCTTAATGGACAATTGGAAGAAAGAGATGCTTAAATTTGCTCCAGACCTCACACTTTCTCTCTATACCCATCAAGGAGCAGAGCGGGTAAAACATCCAGACCTTATTAAGAGGTATGAAATCGTTTTAACGACTTATGAAACGTTGGTCAGGGATCAACTTGTGATGGGCCAAGTCGACTGGCAGGTAGTTATTTGTGATGAAGCACAAAAGATCAAAAACCCTTCAACAGCGACAGCACGGGTAATCAAAGCATTAAAATCTAAATGCAGATTGGCCCTAACGGGTACCCCGGTTGAAAACAGCCTTAGCGAATTGTGGTCAATAATGGACTTTGTCCAGCCTGGTTTATTGGGAAGTCTGAACGACTTTAGAAAAGAGTTTATCCATCCATTGGAAGAAGGTGACCAGCAAGTAAGCGAAGTTGAACAACGGCTGATTTACAAAATATCACCGGTTTATAAGCGACGAACCAAAAAAGGTGAGCTAGGAGATCAGTTGCCAAGGAAACATACTGTAACCGAAGAAGTACCACTTGGAATTGAGCAAAAACAACTATATGAGGAAATCCTTTCCTTAGTCCATAATAAAGCAATGCTCCCTATTCAAGCTATTGGGCAACTAAAAAAGCTATGTTCTCATCCAGGGCTAATAAATTCAACGTATTCATCTTTACCAGTCGATGATGTTCCAAAGCTGCAAAAAACATTGGAGATCTTAGAATTGATTAGGAGACGTGGAGAAAAGGTACTTATTTTTACTGAATACCGGATGATGCAAGCTATTCTCAAACGCCATATTATGGAAAAATTTAATATCAATCCGATGATTATTAATGGAATGACTCGAGGCAGACAAGTGGTGGTAGATGAGTTTAATGCTAAACCTGGTTTTGATGTCCTCATCCTTTCACCAAAAGCAGCCGGTACAGGGCTAACGATAACTGCGGCCAATCATGTGATCCATTATACCCGGTGGTGGAATCCTGCGGTAGAAAATCAAGCGACAGACCGTGCTTACCGAATTGGTCAAGAGAAGGATGTAACCGTCTACTATCCAATTGTCAAAGATAAAGAGGGATTCCTAAGTAGGGGGACCGTAGAGGAAATCGTCCATAGGATTATCAATGAAAAAATAGAATTGGCTAATAGTGTGATTGTGCCTAGTAATAAACTAGGCATCGAAGAGGAAGTATTAGAAGCAATGGCGCTACATTAGATTCGGAAAGACTATTTCAGGCCTACTTAACTTTTGTTAATCAAACGGAGGCATAGCATATGATCTTACCCCAAGAATTACAGTCCATTTTCCGGCATAAGCAAGTGTCATATAAGATGGTTCTTATCCTTGCACTCCTAGAATCAGTCGATGAAAACGGTCAAGCACTGCTAGACCAGGTTACCGATAGGTTTAGAGCTTTTTATCTAAAAAGGGCGAGTGATGAGAAGACGGTAGAAGCTCCAGATAAAGCAGTCTTTCATGTTGAATCTCTAACGATTGATAAAGCAAAATCTCTAATCCTTGACGCTCCCTATCAAGCATTAAAATCTATCTTAATAAAAACCACCACAGAAGGAAGAATCTATCTTGGGTTTAAACGGGATATATGGGAAAAACTAGACAACGAAAAAAGGGTGGCGTTGAGAAAGTTGGCTGAAGATGAGCTTCAAAAGTATTATGCGGCCATATCTTCTTTTTCTTTACGTTTCGCTTTGCACAAAATAAGGTGTATCATTTTGATCCACAGGCATCAACTGTGGATAAACTGGTACCCTATACCGGTCCTGATGTGTATCCGGTCTTCTATGAAAACCAGGATTATGAGCTCATTATCCACGTTAAGGAACCGGGATTGTCCATCACCTTTGAGCATGACAATCCCACGCTGAAACGGGCTGTTACCAAGGTAAAAGGGGTGTCCCAGCTATGGACCGGACACCTTAATTTTCGTAATGAGGTGGGTTATACGGAGTTCAGGATCTTGGCTGGCCATTTCTTGTTACTGAAGGTCACTATTGAGATTTTTCCCTCCAAAATGGATTACCGCCGGGATTATATGAACCTCTTACAGGGGGTTAACCAAACCGTTTATCTATGATTTTTTACGCAAAACGTTTCATACGATGGGTCTCTTTGAGGGTCAAAATCCGAGCAAGGCAGAGTTTTTTGCTATCTTGCAGACCATTTTGAACCAATTAATACAGGCGGTAGAACGAATTGAGCTGCACCCCCATACCAAGTTGGAGCGCGAGGAAATGATTCGGCCGGCAGACAGGGTGCGTAAGGCGTCCCTGCGCAATCACCGCTGGCTGGGAAGGAAACCCCATCTTTTACAGCCCCATGACCAGGGGATTCTGCGTGTGTATGGTCAGACCTATGATCCCTTGTGGTTAAAAGAAGAGCGCAAGCGGCCCTCCTTTGATACAATGGAAAACCGCTTTTTGAAATGGATGTTGCTGCAATTGATTGGCCAGCTCAACAATTTTGAACAGGAGTACCGCAAGGCGTTCACCAGCCGTGAACAGGAAGAAGGTTCACAAGTGACCTGCAAGTTTGTGTTTGATGCTAAATACCGTTTGAACCCTGCCTTGCCGGGCAGTGATTACCACCACAAATACGGACAACCTGGGCCAGAAGAGGATGATATTAACACCATGCATCGTTATCGGGATGCCATTATTGCCCAGGACCAGAGTCGGGAAGGGGATGGGGCAGGTTATCGGCGTCTGATGTATGGGGCCTATGTATTGTTTCCTTACCGGGATGAAGCGTGTTACCGGAAGCACCCCTTTTATCGCAGTATAGACACTGTCAACATCGGTGGACTTCCCTTTTTGCCTGGAACGACCAGTTTGGTAGAAAAGTTGTTGGAACAGTTGATCACAGAAACAGCGGAAGCATCATTTGAACGGGCCACACCGGTTCAGGGCATGGAAGAGTTTTTTACCAGGAAAAAAGCAATCCTCAATGTTCTGGTGGGCTCGTTACGGCGGCCTTCAGCTGTCACTGGCTATGATCAGCTTTCACTGTGCTTGCGACACCGCTTTTACCATATTCCGCTAGAGAACGTCAAACACCATTTGAGCCATATTGAATATGTGGCTTTGTATCAACAAAAGCGTTATTATCCGCCAGGCGGCATTATCTATTACGGTAAAGTGAAGGATTTTCAAATTGTGAGGCGTCGGGAGATGAAAGAACTTCCACGACGCTATCAGCGGGATGTACGACTATATGTCCGTTTTAATGTGGAAGTCTGGAAGAAAAGGAAACAGCCGATTGAACCAAGGGGTTACGGGGGTTCATCCCATTTATTCACCACCTGGGAGCTGTTCAAGAAAGCGGTAGAACTCCCAGAACTGACATTAAAAAACGAGGCACAGTATCGTTTGTGGCGGGAACTGCGCCGGGTAGATCAAAACGTACGCATAAATTTGCCACGGCAATGGGCTGATCAGATAAAGGAGCATTCCCGTTAGGAGCTTTTCCGGGGACTTGATCAAAAAAAGCCCTCTTGGTATGATGCAGGGGTGTCAACCACATCACTCACCATACCAAGGAGGACTTCAGATGAATTGTACACAAA
>NZ_BMKZ01000037.1 GCF_014644735.1 Caldalkalibacillus thermarum
AATGTTTTATGGATCAGATTTTGTTGTTTTTGATTGGGATACAGGCGAAAACGATACGCTTTCTGCATAGATTTTCCCTCCTGGTTTTAATATACCATTTCTGTTTCAGAAGGAAAACATATGTTTGCTCCGATTCATCCCCCACTTACACTTCGTTTAGAAGTGGGGGTCTTCTCGGAAATTTATGATAAACCTGAAAACATCCTGATTTACAAAACATAATAACATAGGATAATAATGGATCTTTTGAAAAAAAATTACTCTCATCTTAACGGTTGACTAACCGCAAAAGACATGTTATATTATTATCTGTCGTCGCCGGTGGACAGCATTAAAAAACACCGGTATATAGCAAGGAGAGGTGTCCGAGCTGGCCGAAGGAGCACGATTGGAAATCGTGTAGACGGGGATAACCCGTCTCGAGGGTTCGAATCCCTCCCTCTCCGCCATAACGTGGCCCGTTGGTGAAGTGGCTTAACACACCGGCCTTTCACGCCGGCATTCAGGGGTTCGAATCCCCTACGGGTCACCAATGTGGAGGGTTAGCTCAGCTGGGAGAGCACTTGCCTTACAAGCAAGGGGTCGGCGGTTCGATCCCGTCACCCTCCACCATCTTTTTTGCTTGGTGTTTAGCCAATGGCGCGGGGTGGAGCAGTCTGGTAGCTCGTCGGGCTCATAACCCGAAGGTCGCAGGTTCAAATCCTGCCCCCGCAACCAATATTATTGCCATTTCTCGCTGTGGAGCTGTGGTGTAGAGGCCTAACATGCCTGCCTGTCACGCAGGAGATCGCGGGTTCGAATCCCGTCAGCTCCGCCATTTATTTTCATTGGCTCTAAAGATTATGAATCACAAAAAAGCAATTGACAGCATCTGAAATCCTGTGTTATATTAACTACTGTCTCTGGCTCGGTAGCTCAGTCGGTAGAGCAGAGGACTGAAAATCCTCGTGTCGGCGGTTCGATTCCGTCCCGAGCCACCACTTAAGATTTTGATAAACAGTCAAGCATGCGTGCCGGTGTAGCTCAATTGGTAGAGCAACTGACTTGTAATCAGTGGGTTGGGGGTTCGATTCCTCTCGCCGGCACCATATTCACACGTGGAGGGGTAGCGAAGTGGTCAAACGCGGCAGACTGTAAATCTGCTCCCTCTGGGTTCGGCGGTTCGAATCCGTCCCCCTCCACCATCTTAAAGAGATCATATTGCAGGGGCATAGTTCAATGGTAGAACGGCGGTCTCCAAAACCGCAAATGTGGGTTCGATTCCTACTGCCCCTGCCATTTAAAATAACGTGGCGGCTGTGGCGAAGTGGTTAACGCACCGGATTGTGGCTCCGGCATTCGTGGGTTCGAATCCCATCAGTCGCCCCATACTTCACTGTTGGGCTGTAGCCAAGTGGTAAGGCAACGGGTTTTGGCCCCGTGATGCGCTGGTTCGAATCCAGCCAGCCCAGCCATCTATACGAGCGGAAATAGCTCAGGGGTAGAGCACCACCTTGCCAAGGTGGGGGTCGCGGGTTCGAATCCCGTTTTCCGCTCCATTTTTACATTTATTTAAAGTGGCGGCATAGCCAAGTGGTAAGGCAGAGGTCTGCAAAACCTTTATCCCCGGTTCGAATCCGGGTGCCGCCTCCACTCCAAAAACCATAAATACGCGACGGCAATTACGCAACCCCTTCTGTTTCAACTTTGCATTATAAGATAATGCAAGTTGGAAAACGGAAAGGTTTTTTATTTTGTCCATAAGAAGGAGCGTTATTTGCACTATAGTAGATCATTCAATGTTTTTGGCCTCAGAGAAGTTATGCTGCATAAAATAACCGGGGTATATACATACTTGTTAAAAATGGATTAAAAATGGACAAAATAAGGAAAACTAAGGTAAGAAGTTAATTTATTTTAGATGATTCTTGACGATACCCTGCCCAAAATTTGGTGCGGTTATACATGAAAAACAGGTTGACCCTGAATTATTCATACTTCCAATGAAGATTTAATTTGATACCAAATCCAATGATTTTTTGTTATCTAAACAAGTAAGAGCTGTTAATTTCGATAAATATGATAAATGATAAAGGTGAATGGTAGTAAAATCCTGATTTTGGGCATACTACCCCCTTGGTCTTTCATCCTTTTAAAAAACAGCTATTCAATTGAATTATTCTAGCTTAAGACGTTGAATTCGCTGAAGTACTTCCCAAAAGAATTTTTGGTACACAAAACTAGAGGACAATTTAAAGTAGATGGATCGTCCTGATTTTACTAATTTACTCGCAACTTTAATAATTCTTGTACGAATGGTCTCGATTTGCATACTTTTCCGTCCTTTTGGAAAGCAAAGGGTACGTAGCCAATTCGTTAGGTTGTACGCTAATAGACTTAACATCATTTTGACTTCATTTACCTGGAAAGAATGGCTGTTCATTTTATCCAGATAAAAACCGTTTTTAGCTTCCTTGATATAGTTCTCCATCGTCCCTCTTTTTTGATAAGAACGAACGATAGTTTCTGGAGTGAATGCATCTTTTAAATTCGTTACAAAAAAGGAATGGGTAAAAAACAGTTCACCCGCAGGACGAACAGATTGTACGATGACTTTTCTTGACTTCGACCATGATTTTGCCTGGTATTCGATTTCCTCATAATAGCATTCAGACATGGAAACATCTGATATCTCCGTTGCTGGATGTAATTCATCTGCCATTCGCTGTAAAATAGCGTTTGATTTTAGACGAATCACGTAATAGACAGACTCATCTTCACATAAGTCATACAAAGCCGGGACAGCAAATCCACTATCTCCACGTAAAAACGGTGTGGTTTCTGGAAATTTTTCATTGTAGTGTTCAATAAGTGGTTTTACAAAATCAACGACACCATTGGAAGTATAAACATTTCCTGGTCGTAGCTTCGCTTTAAGGAAATCGCCAGTGATACCATCAAAAGCAACTAACGGATGAAAACCGACCGTTCCATAATGAGTATTGTACGATGCCGATTCTTGTTCACCATATGTGTCAGCATGTGTTGAATCCAAGTCAAAGATGATTGCTTTGGATCCCCTGAATGTATGTACTTTATCTAAAAGCTCTTGGTTCGCTTGATTTAATTGTTCCATGGATTCGTTATCAAATCTTGTGTAAAACCGAGATAAACTTGGTTGAGAAGCTAAGGCGTCGGTCCCGATAATTTGTGTGAAGACAGGATCATTCGTCAATTGATCAGCACTGTCATCTTCAGCATAACCAGCAATGATTTGATAAATCTTTTGACGGAGTAAATTTTCATTCGAATGAACATGGTATTTTCTATCGTCTTTCAAATGTAGATGTCGAGCCAAGGTTTTAGAGAATCCGATTTTCTCGTCGAATTCCCTAAAGATAAATTCACCTGTATCAGAAGAAAGAGAACCCCCATCATTTGACAATTTAATTTGACGATTGAAATCTAACGTTAATTGCGGTAAAGTAGCCATTATAAGAATCCTTTCTGTGGTTATTTTGTCGTGATTTAACTTTAACAGAAATGGATTCTTTTTTCATTTATTTGATGCATGATCAATTCGGTTGAAATGCTTGATAGATAGGCATTAGAAAGTAATCAAAAGTTTTCTATGAATAATTCAGGGTTGACTTATGTTTGCGTCCGTGATATATTATTCATTGTCGACGGACACCCACGACTTTTGTGGTAATGCATCTTGAATAATTGCGTAATACCAACAAAAATGTGCCGGTGTGGCGGAATTGGCAGACGCGCACGACTCAAAATCGTGTTCCCTTTCGGGAGTGTGAGTTCGACTCTCACCACCGGCACCAATCCCAATCATATCAAGACTTTAGAGATTCGCAGAAAATTCAGACAAAAAGATTTAAAACACTAAATCGTGTTACCCTGAATGGGGCATGTTAAAGGTCACTCGATTCCGCTGTTAATCAACCTCTTTTGCGACTGCCTGAACAGTTCGCGAGGGAGGTTTTTATTATGTCTGAAATGGTGTCAGCCACAGAACATGATGTTACCTGGCAGGAGGCTATGACGGAGTTTCTGGCTATTAAACAGGCTTCGGGCGTTCGTCCGGCTACATTGCAGGGATACCGCAACCATATTGAACGCTTTTTCCGGCAGTTTCGCGGCACATGGAATGATGAACAGCGATTGAAGCGCGGTTTGATTAAGCATCTTTCGGAAAATGTCAGTCCTTACACCTATAACCTGCGGTTGGTCTATCTGCGGGCTTTTCTGGATTGGTGTGTCTCGGAACAATATTTGAGCGTCAATCCATTAAAACAGTTTAAATCAAGGAAAACATCTGAACGTATTGTTGACATACCGGATGAGACGTTGCAACAGCTTTTGCGCCTGCCGGACTTGAAAACCTATTGCGGATTAAGGGACTATGCCTTGATTTTATTGACACTGGATACGGGCATCCGTCCCGCTGAAGCTTTCAGATTGAAACCAGCCGATATTGACATCAAGACACGTCAAGTGACGATACGTGAAGATGTATCCAAAACCGGTTTGGGCAGAACGTTATACATTCTGCCGGAAACCGCCAAAAGCATTCAAAAGCTGTTGCATATCCGTCCCGCAAATTGGGCTAATGCGCCGCTGTTTTGCAAGGAAGATGGCCAACCAATGGACAGGCATTGTTGGAACAAGCGCATTAAAAAATATGCCCAAACGCTGGGCATTAATCTTCGTCCATATGATTTGCGCCATGCTTTTGCCATCCGCTTTTTGCGCAATGGCGGTAATGTCTTTGCCTTGCAACGTATCCTGGGGCATACCGACATGTCAATGACAAAAAGATATGTTTATCTCACTCAAAATGATTTGCGCGATGTGCATGCCCAATCCAGTCCAGTGCATAAGCTGTTGCCCAAAAAGACGCGCATTAGGAGGCTGGACAAGTGAAGATTTACCGCCTTCCTGATGACGCGCTTAACCGTCTTTTAATGATTGCCAGGGAACACACTAAACTTGCCTTAAGAGCTATGAACAAAAAATGTCCACCTGAGGAAAGGAAGCGCATCTTGAAACAGATTGAGCACTTGCGCCAGGAAAGGGAACGCCTGTTGGATTCGCAATAGAAGCGGGGCACACCCGCTCCTTTTTTGTTTTCATCAGGCAAGGGGTTTGTATTAAACACAATCCCCCTGTAGGGGGGTTCCGATTTCCAGAAGCCTCTTGCCGGTAACCGCACGGGCAGTCTTCTGCGAACAAAATTCCCTTTATTACATTAAAGGGGTAAATCATTAAAAAGGCTGGATTAAATCAAGCCCATAACGGACTAAGTTTAACTTAGGGCTTCGTCTTAAATTCGGACAAAGCAGAAAAAGAATAAGGACGTGACACCATTGGCACGTCCTGTGAGGTAAGCCAAAGTTACCTCATATGGGATAGCTTCAACCGACACCCTATAAGGGACGTGATTGTGAATCATCCCCTGATGTATCTGCTGTTTTTACACCTTTGCATGGGGTTGTTTTGGTGTGTTTTCGTGATGTGCGCTTATGCAGTTTTATTACAAAGTCCACGGCCACCACATAAGCCACCAGCAACAGAAAGAGTAACAACTCACTCCACATATGACCATCTCCTTTAGGGGCTGGGATTTCTCTTTTTTTTGTGCGTGAAGTTGCGTGTTTTAGGGACTGCGGATTATGCGTCCTTTTTTAGGGCGTTACTTTTGTTACCATTAAAGCTCTATCACACCATAATCAGCAGGATTTAATCCTTTGGCCTTTAAGCTGGAGACATAGTTATCCAGCATCTCCTGGGCTTCGTCCCTGCTGATACATAAAGCTTTGGCTATATCCTCAGCGCTGAACAATTCCCTTCCTCGACCAAACGCTATTTTAATGCCCACTTCAATCTGTTCCATCGTCATGCCATTACGGATGCCAGACTCTATCACTTCCCTAATCTCTGCTTTACTGACCTGATAACGTTCAGCATACTTGCGAACCAGTTGCTCAGCTCTGTTCATGTTGACCACCTCTTTTTTTAGTGTCCTAAGTTGTTCAAAGTGCCTTTTTTATATTCTCGCAAACTCTCACACAGGGATTATCTCTCTTTTTTTAGTGTTCGTTTTTGTTCTAACTGGCCTGTGTCCACACTGGCACCCTAACTTAAACTGAAACAAAGGATGTCCCGCTTTACCAGTGCATGGGGTTTGTTTTGGTAACCTCCGGTTCATCCTTCAGTGCCTTGATTGTGCTATCCATCTTGTGGGCTAACCGTGATGTGAGCTTGTGCAGTTTCAGTATAAGCTTTAACGCTATCAGATAAGTTATCAGCGACACAAAGAGTAACAATTCACTCCACATATGATTACCTCCTTTTTAGGGACTCCGGTTTCTCAGATTGGACTGCTTCTTTTTTTAGGGCTCGCATTTCTCGCCTTACACCCTCTATATGGCCACTAGAATCCTCTGTAAGCCGTTTTTATGCTAAGCCAATAGGGAGATATTAACTCTGCACAAAAGTCTGTCTATGAGGCTTATAGACTTAATACAGGGCATCCTTTTTTTAGGGCTACCAAAAGTGCCAATTATGGACTCAATAGAACACCAGTCTTTTGAGTCGCTCCATGTCGTATTCCAAATCAGCATAAGCTGTTAGGATGTCCCTGGCCACTTCCTCTGGAGCACAGTTCCTGAGTTTGGCTGTTTTCAGCAACGTTTGAGTTGTTTTGTCATCCAGTTAAATCTGTAGCATCCTTTTCACCTCCTGACAGCCTGAATGTACCTTATAGCCTTCTGCAATGCGGTTGTGAAGCTTGTCCCGCTATAGATGTCCTTTGTCGCTGTTGGTTTGCCTTTGGTGTATGTCTCCCGCCATACTTGCCATGTCGTTCCTTGTCGCTCCATATACACGGTCATCTCATAGCCAACGTCACGCCTGACAGTGGCAAAGTAGATTTCACCAGGAACGCCTATGACAAAGCCAGCCTGTTTAGCTTCTTTGTCACACAGATAGGCTATCACCTCCCGCTTGTGTTGGAACAATAGCTCTGCCTGTTCACGAGGCATCTGTTTGGGAACACCCAGCCTGAAACCGTCTGTTTTGAGCATATACCCTATATGGGTATATTGTTGGATAATATCGGCAATTTCTGTCATGATATGGTTTCATCCTTTCTGGTATAAGACGTTTTTGAGGCTGAAAAGACGTTTTTTAAGACGTTTTTTTAAAAAAAGCGTCATCGCCGAAAACCCTTGTGTCTCAAGGGGTTGAACGCTGTTTGGATGATGGGTAAGACGGAAAAGACGGGGTTTTTCACACTTAGCCAGAAACACCTTGGTCATTTTTCTTGGGAAGCCGTTTCTCCCTAAGTAGGGAAAAAACCGTCTTAACCGTCTTAAAATCGCTATAAAGCTTGTCGTTAAGCGGTTTGTGGCACTTCAAAAAACGTCTTAAACCCGTCTTAAAACCGTCTTATTGGCTTAAAAAACGTCTTATGAATTACAATTATATCCATATATACCCTCCCCTTGTGTCGAGGTTGTCGTGATTGGCAAGACAGATACCCTTCCACTTCCTTATGCCGCTGTTCTTGTCTTCCTTGATACCAGTAACAACCTCTTTCAACCGCCTGTTGAATCGGTTCCTGCCCAGCGGCCGCATGCCGTTTTCCTCACAAAAAGCCTGGTATGCTTCATATAATTCTGTTTTGGGAACAGCGGCATCATCGTCCACCAGACAGCACTCATTAACAAACGCTGTGACATTGTCCACATCCTGGCGGTACTGCTCAACCATATTGTGAACAGTCTCACTGTGGCTAAAGTCGCCTTGGCTGTCCAAACGCCGCAATCCTTCCACGGCCAGGTTGAGCAAGCCGCTTAATTCTTCTGGTGTGGTCAGTTTGTCCAAAAGCTTCTTGTCCGCCTTTTTCCCTTCAAAACGGTTAGGGAACGGCACAATCAGCCAACGCCTAAAATATCCATCCGACACATCCAAGCTGGACGGCAGTTCATTGGCACTGAACACCAGCTTGGCAAACGGTTGATAGTAAAAGGGGTCTTTGCCTTTTCGTTCGGCATCAATCGTATCCCCTGAAACAATCGCTTTAAACACACCACTGTTTTCCACGGCTTTGTGGCTGATGTCGGCAAATGTATTGACCAACTTGCCTTGTAAGTCGGCACGTTTCCACCGGCTGTCAGCCAGTTCCTGAAAGGGAACAGAAACAGCATTTTCCTTACCAACTAGCGCGGTAAGCAGATGGATGAACACACTTTTGCCATTGGCTCCCGTGCCGGTCAGCATAAGGGCCTTTTCGTAGCGTGTGTGTGTAACCAGGCAATAGCCCAAAAACTCCAGGACAACCGGTATCGCATCGCCAGGCATCACTTCTTGCAAAAATTTTTGGATATGTGGGCACTTGGCATTGGGATGGTACTCCACAGGCAATTGGATGGTACTCAGCCGCTCGTGGGTATGAGGCAATAACTTCCCGCTTCTCCAGTTCAAAAGCCCATTGCGTACATTGATAAGTCCGTCATCGGGGTTAAGTCGGTCTGTGTCAATCAGTGCTGAACGCTTGATATAGGCAATTGTTTCGGCTTCCCTGTTCTGGCGGTATTCAATGCCTAGACGGTCTTGGCACAGTTTTTTCACATACCAGTCGCCGTTATCGGGCACATAGACACCATCCTGATAGATGAAAAGCTGTTGAGTGTCAAAAAGTACAGGAACATCCCTCATGATGTCCTCTGCCAGCCAGGCAGGAACAAACTTCCCGCCGTCAAAGTATTTTTGGCGGACGACATCCCTGCCGCCTTCAATCACGGTCAAGGGAGCGGGGGGCTCATAGGTTTCTGCCTCCTTGGCCAACTCCCATAATTCCTTTGGCGTATGACCGGCTTTCAGCCAATCATAGACGTCTCCCTTTTCCGGCACGTCCAGGTTCAGCCATTTCATGCTGTTCACAAACGGCTTCAACGCTTGCGCTACCTGTATCATGTGCTTTTTGCCAACTTCATCATTGTCTGGAATGAGGATGACATCAGCACCCTTGAAATAAGCGTTATACGTCTCATCCTGTGGCCATTTGCCTGCGCCTCCGGCATTGGTGGTGGCAGGGCACTGGAAAGCGCTCAGCGCATCAGCACATTTTTCCCCCTCCACCACAAAAACAGGATTCCCCGCCTCAATGGCTCTGATGAGCAAAGGCAAGTTGTAAGGTACAGGTTTGGCGTGTCCTTTTCCTGTGTACCATTGGCCATCCTTATGGTGATACTGAACGATACGCTTCCCCTGTGGCGCATCATCCCTGGCAACCATTAGCACGGGGTTTCCTTCTGCGTCCGTATAGACATATTCATGCTGGTGTTTGCGTTGCTTGGGTTTACTCTTTAGGTCACCACCCAAACGTTTGACCAGTTCCTGCACTGTCCCGCTCCCGCATCCGGCAAAACAGTGCCAGACGCCTTTTTCCACATTGACAGTAAAAGAAGGATTGCGGTCATCGTGAAACGGGCACCTGGTCATGCCTTGGACGCCTTTCCAACGGATGGGATGAGGCAAGAGGTTTTCCAGTTTCGCTTTTAAATCAAAATCGTTTGTGATATGATAAGGATAAGTCATAATGAGTGTCTCCTTTCATTTCTTTTTTGGTAGCCGGTACTAAACAGCACCGGCCTTGTTGTTTAGAATAAAGCCAACTGTTCAATATGTTCCTGCGGTTCGGCATCGCCTGTCCAGTATTCCAATGGACAGACAATCTGTTCACCATGCCCATAGTCGACAAGCTTGCCGTGCCGAAGGAAGTCGGCCAGGGAAATGGTGTATTCCCTTGTTCCGTCTTCTATCAGCCGGATGGTATGCACATTCCTGCGTCTGAGTGTCGGCACGACAGACGCCTGGACGGCATAGCCATCGTATTTCTCAAAATAGTGGCGACTGCTTTTGACTGGTTTGATAAAAACGCCTTTTTCTGTATAACCGATAACTTTGCCTTTTACTTTGACAGGTAAGCGCATAGTAAAACCTCCTTTTCCCGCTCCGGCTTGTTTGGGAGCGGGAGTTTTATTTTTAAATCTCCACCAGTTCCATTGGTTTTGCCCATCCCCGCTCATCAAACAAGCGGTCTTCTTCAATGCCAAAATACAGGCTTACATTTTTCCGCAACTTTGGATATGCGGCTCTGTGGTGTCTTTCAATCTGAACAATGATAGTGGGGCTGATGCCTAGGTTTTCAGCCAGTTCCTTTTGGCTGATACCGCGCATCCTGCGGAGATATTCGAGCTTGGTCATGGTTGTCACCTCCTGTTTTGGACAATATTGAACAAAACAAAAAGGACACCAATCCCGCGTCTGCGGTGATGGTGTCCTCCGGTTGTCCGGTCGGACTATCTGTATTTGGTTGTTCCCTCAGGCAAGAATTATTCGGTTTTTAATTATATGGATTTATTACTGTCTCAACTTTGGTTAGTTCCCTTAGCACTGGTAAACATACTTATCCACCACCAATATATCAAAAAAGTGCCACCTATGTCAACAAACTAAGCAAAGAAAAAAACTTTCATAAATAGTTGGCGAGTGTACGACATTTGCATGACAAACATATGTTTCGATTTATTCATTTTGTAGCAAGTCTTCTCGTAAATATGGGGGCAACTCGGCCAAAAGTTTCTGCATTATCCTTTTTCGTTCTTTTTCTTCTTTCTCTGATTTCTTCTTTATATCACTATACCTGTTTGTTCCTATCTCCTTCAGTTTTCTTTCAAGCCAATGACTGTCCGGAAAAAAATCTAACCATAAGCCCTCCCATTCTGGATAGGATACCGGTAAATAATTGCTATCAAGCCTCATCCTTCGTTCTTCTTCCCATGACAATCTCATGCTATTTCTGTCGTGAAACCATTTAAATTCCTCCCAGATAACCTGAAAAGCATCTGCTTTATCAACTAGCTTTCTTTTTCCTCTGTATACAGCTTTTTTAACTTGGTCGATAGTTAAATCAAGACGCTGGGCCGCCTCTTTCTGTTTCAGTCCTCTGATTTTGTGCCAGTATAAAACTTTATATTCTGTTTCAGTAATGATGCCTTCTTCGGCTAATTTACGAAAAAACGCTTTAAACCAGTTTCTTTCTCTCACGATTGCTTTACGCGGGAGACTCTCGTCAATAAGTGTATTTTTCACTTCAAAACTCACCTGCCACTGCCATCTTATACATCTATTATACAATAATCCTTGCCAAAGATAATGACTCATGTTAAAATGTGGACAGGTCACACGATTCACCACATTTTCAGTCAAGGGAAAAGGCTTAATCGTGTGTCCCTGAAAAATGGCAGTCGCCAAAAAAGGTTGATATAAAGCGGTTTTTGGGAATTGGCAGACGCGCACGACTCAAAATCGTGTTCCCTTTCGGGAGTGTGAGTTCGACTCTCACCACCGGCACCATCTACCACCATACATAACGCTTGCTTAACGCGGTTTCTTGTATGACTAAAATACAAGGAGTCGCGTTTTTTATTTTTAGCCTTCGTAAGGGAAAAACTGGATCTGTGTTTACTGATAAGGAGGGGTCAAGTATAATAAATAAAGATTGATAGCGGAAATAGCTCACACGGTGATGATGATGGAGTGGAAAAAATGACTGCTAAACACCCTATCCGTTTTTGCCTGCAATGGATCCTTATCATTTCTATAATCCTTACAAGCATTGGTACGTTTCCTTCAGCCTCACAAGCATCAGACATTGACCAGTATCCGTTTACGGCCGAGGGAATTGTCTTGATGGACGCTAAAACGGGAGAAATATTGTACAGCAAAAATGCGGAGCAAACATTTTATCCGGCCAGCATCACTAAAATCATGACGGCAATTCTCGCTTTGGAATCGGGACAACTGGACGAGTTGGTTGTGACGTCCGAACGGGCCAGGCACGCCATTGGCAACCGGATTTACCTGGCCGAAGGGGAAGAAAAACCTCTGCTTGACTTGGTGTATGGTTTAATGCTCAATTCGGGAAATGATGCGGCCATTGCCATCGCGGAGCATTTAGGCGGCAGTGTAGAAGGTTTTGCTGAAATGATGAATGCCAAAGCAAAGGAAATTGGCGCAACGAATACCCATTTTGTCAATCCACATGGCCTCCATGATGACGATCACTATACAACAGCACAGGATATGGCTAAAATTGCCCAGTATGCCCTTCGCAATCCGTTGTTTCGCCAAATTGTGACCACCAAAACAATGCCGTGGTTTGGTGAAGAATGGCACTCCAGTTTGGTCAATACCAACCGCCTTCTATGGGATTATGAGGGGACAACAGGTGTGAAAACCGGTTATACCAGCGCTGCAGGGCAAACATTCGTTGCATCGGCTGAAAGAGAAGGGACCGAACTGATAGTTGTCTTGCTTAAAGCGAGTCAGCGAAACAATCTGTGGCAAGAAGCAATTGTGCTCTTAGATTACGGGTTTGAACACTATGAAACTGTGAAAGTGCGGAGCAAAGGGGAATACGTCACCGAAACACTTTACGGGCAGGAACATGTCTTTCAGCTTGAACAGGATGTTTACATGACCCTTCCCAAGAATGGCCAAGAAGAGATCCAATGGGATGAACACTTGGAATTAACCTATTCAACGCCCCCGTTTGTTAAAAATATGCTGGCCGGTCATTTGGTCCTGACCAGAGAAGACGATGTTCAGGTCCAGGCACCTGTCCGCTACCTGTATTCCCGGGAGTTACCAGAAGCTACTAACGTCAGTGCGGATGCTAAAGCCAGTGTGAGCACACAAAGTTTGGATGACGAGAACCAGCTGTTCGTGGCCGTGGAAGAGCTGATCGACGATGGTATGAAAAAGAGCATTGTTTCTGTGATGGCCCGTTGGTGGTATCTCTCACTGTTTGTCATCTTGGCCATTTACTTGTATCGGCGCAGACGGCGCAAAAGGGCAGCAACAGGGACATGGGCTCCCCATAGCCGTTCTAATCACTGGCCTCCAGCCTCCTGAGCCGGAGGCTGTTTCCTGTAACTAACCCCAGAAAACTAGCAGCTGGCTAAATAACCTTCATGTCCACCACGTCTCCCCCGTTCATCTGTACAAAAAGATCTGCTATAGCCTGCAGCACGGACAGGGGATCTTGATCGTCTTTTTGACGGTCGGGAAGATAGAGAATGTGGAGCATATTGGTCGTGCTGAGAGTTGTTTTGGTCCGGTCCGCGTCAATGATCGGGCTGCCGAATGGTCCTCTTTGATCGGCTGTGATCCACTTGCCTTCGGCGGAAGTTTCTTTGCCTGCCAAAGAGACATAGGTTTCACCAGGAAGCCCCAGGCGCATGGTCAAGTGGCTTCCAGACAGCTGATCGGCGTCATAGAGCCCGCAAGGCATGAGATAGTACAATGAGACGAAATTATTGACATCAGCAGCGGAGTGAATGAAAGGAAAAGGCTTGCCTTGCAGCACGCGGCGCAACAAAGCTTCTGAACTTGGACGGTACTTGGAAGGGGAAATTCCCAACGCTTTAAAACATTGGCGAAAATAGTCAATCTGGGGGATCTGGCTGATGTTGGCCAGCTCATGTTCCGTCTTTAATTGCTCCAAAAACAGCTCAATCCGTCCCTTTAGCATTTTGGGGGACTCAGAAACGGTTGCGCCTCGGTAGCGAATCAGGCCGATTTTCAAGTGGGGAAGTTTAGACGTGATGATTTCATCAATGGTTAATTGCACTTTTTACACCTCTCTGTTGCGGGATCTTTTTCCAACCCTTTTGTTCAAAGTATAGCGGACCTTCCTCTACTTGTGAACCTCATCACCTCCATCAAGTGCATACTTTTCACTTGTCGGCTCATACTGTAAATAAAGATCCTAAGAGGAAGGTGTCAGCCATGAACGTTGGACGAGCCAAACAGATCGTGGAGTCTACGGATGAAATTGTTGTTTTACACCATGGAGAACCCATTTGGATCCAACGGGTGGATGAAGAGCGGGGAACCGCTCGCATTTATCCTTGCGACAATCCGGAACAAGAGCGTGAGGTTCCAGTTGAAGAATTGGTGGAAAAACATTAAATTCATACGAAAAAATTCATACGAAAGGCCTGCGGCGAATCCGCTGGTCTTTTTTCTTGCTTGCACCAGAGGACAGAAAGCGTTATGTTGAATAAAAAAGGAGTCGGTGCTGCATGAAGGAAGTGACCATTTATACAGATGGAGCCTGTTCCGGCAATCCTGGCCCGGGGGGATGGGCAGCCATCTTAATTTACGGCCAGCACGTCAAAGAGCTGAGTGGTGGAAGTGAATACACGACAAACCAAAGGATGGAACTGACGGCAGCGATTGAGGGGTTGAAAGCCCTTAAAGAACCGTGTAAGGTAAAACTGTACAGTGATTCGGCCTATATGGTCAACGGATTTCAGCAAAAGTGGTACACCAAATGGGAACAAAACGGCTGGAAAAACAGCACCGGACAGCCGGTGGCCAACAAAGAACTGTGGCAAGCCTTGCTGGAACTGACGCGCAAGCATGAAGTGAGCTTTTATAAAGTCAAAGGTCATGCCGATAACAAATGGAATAATCGGTGCGATCAGTTGGCCGTGGCAGCTATTCCAAAATAATCACTATAATTACCCGAGACACAACTTACATCTTAGAGAAAGGAGGGAGCGCCATGGGGCTGGCTCAAACTGAACAGCGTATTGACCTCAGACAATTAAAACAGGAGATTATCGAATACAGCCGCTCGATCGGCATTGATAAAATCGGCTTTGCTTCTGCTGATCCCTTTGACGAATTGAAGCAGCGTTTGCTACGCCACCGGGAACTGGGTTATGAATCCGGTTTTGAGGAACCGGACATCGACAAAAGGACCACGCCCACTAAAATTTTACCGGAAGCCAAATCGATTATTGCCATCGCCCTGGCGTATCCTTCCCGCCTGAAAAATCCGCCCCGGTCCAGGAAAGGGGCTTACCGGGGCATCCTGTGCCGGGCCTCATGGGGGCTTGATTACCACCATATTTTGCGGGATAAGCTAATCAAGCTGGAGGCATTTATCAAAAGTAAAGTGCCGGATGCCCGCTGTGAATCGATGGTCGATACCGGGGCTTTATCTGACAGGGCCGTGGCCGAGCGGGCAGGTATTGGCTGGAGCGGCAAAAACACCGCCATTATTACCAAAGAATTTGGTTCCTGGGTGTATCTGGGCGAGATGCTGACCTCCATTCCCTTTGAGCCTGATCAGCCCGTCACTGAATCGTGCGGCAGCTGCACCAAATGTCTTGACGCCTGTCCGACCGGTGCTTTAGTGCAGCCAGGCCAACTGGACTCCACCAAATGCCTTGCCTATTTGACGCAGGTTAAGAATTTTGTGCCTGCAGCTTTTCGGGAGAAGATGGGCAACCGGTTGTATGGTTGTGACACGTGCCAGGTGGTGTGTCCCGTCAACCACAAGAAAAACTTTACCCACCATCCGGAAATGGAGCCGGATCCGGAGGTGGCCAAGCCCCTGTTGAAACCATTGTTGCGTATGAGCAAACGGGAGTTCCGGGAAAAGTTTGGCCCCACTTCATCAGCCTGGCGCGGGAAAAAGCCCTTGCAACGCAATGCCATTATCGCTTTGGGTAATTTCAAAGATGAATCAGCTGTTCCCGAACTGATTGATCTTCTGCACAATGATCCCCGTCCAGCCATCCGGGGCACAGCGGCCTGGGCCTTGGGCAAAATCGGGACAGAAGAAGGGCGGCAAGCACTGGAGGAAGCCAACCGGCAAGAACAGGATGAGCAGGTACTGGCGGAAATTGAGCAGGCCTTAGGCATGTTTGAAGAAACCCACTCACCTCAAGGCCGTCAATAAGGAGTAAAGGACAGAAATATGTCTACAACCTTTAATATTTACTATGCGGAGCTGGAGACACCGGTGGGGATGTTAACCTTGGCCAGGACAACAAAGGGGCTGTGCACGATTGATTTTGGCCGGGGAGAAAACACGCTGGCCACATTGGCCGCTTGGGCGCGCAAACATTTTCTGTTTGACCGCTTGGTTCATGATCAGGAAGCTTTAAGAGAAGAACAAGAGCAGTTGCATGAATATTTCACTGGAAACCGTACCCGCTTTCAATGTGAGTTGCATCTTGTGGGCACGCCGTTTCAGAAGCGGGTCTGGCAGGCCTTGCTCACCATCCCTTATGGCGAGGTGCGTTCGTACAAAGAGATTGCCCAGCAAATCGGGACACCCCAAGCGGTACGGGCCGTGGGCGGAGCCAACAATAAAAATCCCGTGCCCATTATTGTCCCTTGCCACAGGGTGATCGGTTCCAATGGGACATTGGTCGGGTACGGCGGCGGTCTGGAAATTAAACGGCAGCTGCTCCTGTTGGAACAGGCACCGCTTAACCTTGAAGCCAATTCAGTTTAAACAGAAACCAGACTGAAGGCCTCTTTCAGCAGAGGCCCTCTTTTATTATGTTCCGCCAGGCAAAAGACAGCCTAGTTTCCGGCTCCGCGGTAACGTTTCACGCCTTGATTCCATACCCAAATCGACAAACTTAAAAACAACAAGCCAACCAGCGGTGTAAGAAAGGCATATCCATACCACTCTTCCCGCCCCAGGAAGTACGCAGAAGGATAGACGCCCACAAAGGCGAAGGGCAGAATCCACGTCAGCACAAAGCGGATGACCCGGTGGTAAATATCTACCGGGTACCGCCCGTAGTTGGCAATATTGTACATCATGGGCATAATATCGGTCCGGCTGTCGGACCAAAAGCTGATGCTGGCCAAACAGACAAATACTCCGCCGTAAATGCAAGCCCCGCCCAGCACCATAAACAAAAAGATGAAAGGATCATACCAGGCCACACTCAAGCCCAGCTGAGCCCCGGCATAGAGCATAATAACCAGGCCAGTGACCGCGCCAAACAATGACTCCAGCTCCATACGCTCCAAAATCACTTGAAACAGGCTGTGAATGGGACGGGTCAAGATACGGTCCATTTCACCTTGGACAATATAGCGCTCATTAAAATCCCAAATGTTGAAAAAGGCGGAGAAAATGGCATAGGGAACAAGAAAGAAACCGTAGATAAACAGAATCTCTTCCCGGCTCCAGCCGTTAAGCAAGGGGGTATGGCTGAAAACGACCAAAATGAACACCAGATTAACCGCTTGAAACAGCAAATCAGACATCAGTTCCACAAAGAGATCCACCCGGTAAGCCATTCTGGTTTTCAGATACTGCAAGGTATAGTGCCAAAAAATGGAGAGATCATACATGGCCTACCCTCCTTGGACCACGAGTTGTTTTTTGGCCAGGAGCCACAGCACTTGAAGAGGAACGACGAGCAATGCGGCCCACAGTGCCTGGAACAGGATGGCACTCCAAACTTCTTGGCCGGTAAATGCTTCGGTAAAAATCATACTGGGAATGTAACTGATGGCCTGAAACGGAAGATACCCCATGACCGTTTGGGCCCAGCCCGGATAAAAGGAAATGGGCAGGATCAGGCCCGAAAACAGGTCAATGGCAATCCGTTTGGCCCGGATCAAACCATCATTGTTGAAAAAGAAAAAGGTTAACAGACCGGTCATCAGGTTCAGCTGCGTATTAATGATGAAACTGAACACCAGGGATAGAGCGAACATGAACCAGGTCCAGCCGCTGGCCGAAAAATCTAAGGGAAAAACCAGCCAGACAATCAACAAGCCGGGAGCTGAGAAGAAAAAGAGGCGGAACAGCCCTTCCCCCAATCCTTGCATGGTTTTCATGGTCAAGTAGTGATAGGGACGGACCATTTCCACCGCGACTTTTCCTTCCCGTATCTCCTGGGCAATCTCCCGGTCAATGTTGTTAAAATAGAAGGCCCTGGCCATCCAGGCCACCGCCACATACGTCGTCATTTGGGTGACCGTTAATCCCCCCAGCGATTCCTGCCCGCTGTAGATAGCTGTCCACAAAAAATAATAGGCCCCGATGTTGATGCTGTAGATCAAGATGCCGCTGTAATAATTGGTGCGGTAAGCCAGCATCATCAAAAAGCGGATGCGGATCATCTCCAAGTACATGCTAACCATGCTTGATCCCTTCTTCATAGATGTTGCGGATAATTTCCTCAGTGGAGACCTGGTTGACTTGCATATCCAAAATCTTAAAGTGTGCCGTCACCTGACGGATCAGTTCGGCAATCACTTGTTCATTGCGCACCTTGGCTACCCACAGATTTGCTTTTTCACCAGGTGACCATTCCACCGGCAAGTGTGTGGTGATTTGCCGGAGGGTTAATTGGTCGACGGACTGGCCGAAGCGGAACTGCACTTCTTTCCCTTCTGCCCACTGCTCTCGTAAGCGCTCCAGCTCACCGTCATATATAATCTTGCCCTCATCCAGCATGATCACCCGCTCGCACAAAGCTTCAATATCGGTCATATCGTGGGTGGTCAGCATAATGGTGGTGTTGTATTTACGGTTAATTTCCTTCAGAAACTCCCTGATTTTAAGCTTAACCAAGACATCCAAGCCGATGGTTGGTTCATCCAGAAACAACAGAGGAGGATTATGGATCAGGGCAGCAGCCAGTTCACACCGCATGCGCTGGCCAAGGGACAGCTTGCGCACCGGTTTGTCCAACAGGGATCCGATGTCCAGCGTCTCGATGACATGGCTCATGTGTTGCTCATAGTCCTCGTCCGAAACCCGGTATACCTTTTTTAACAAGCGAAAAGACTCCTGAACAGCAATGTCCCACCACAGTTGGGAACGCTGCCCGAAGACCACGCCGATCGTGCGCACAAACTGTTCCCGCTCTTTATGGGGATTCATCCCGTTGACCCGGATATAACCGGAAGTGGGCGTTAAGATGCCGGTCAACATTTTAATGGTGGTGGACTTGCCTGCGCCGTTTTCACCGATGTAGCCCACCATTTCTCCCGGCTGGATCTGAAAACTGATACCGTCTACCGCAGAGATGATTTTATAACGACGGGTCAATAAATCCCGAAACGCACCTGTCAGACCTTTGCGGCTGGAATATGTTTTAAACTCCTTGCGCAAGTTTCGCACTTCAATAATGGGTTGCATCGCTGATCTCTCTCCTTTGAGTGCTCCAACTACCATATTACTGCAAACCGTCGGACAATAAAAGGCGTATCTATTCCCTGTTTTTCTCAATTTTGCCGGGGTGGGGAGCCAACACCCAAAATAAAATTGTACTCCAAAATTTTTTTAAAAGGGATTGAATAATAATACAAAAGAAAGTATAATAATTCACTAACAACGTGGTTTAATTGCAGAGACTGAAAAAGAGACATAAACAAAAATGGAAATGGGAGTGGAGCAAGTTGAAGGTCGCGGTGATCGGAGGAACGGGTTATGGAGGGGTGGAGCTGATTCGCCTCCTGGCCCATCATCCCCATGCAGAGCTCTCTGCCGTACTTTCCCATACACAAAGCGGTAAAGACCTGGTGGAAGTTTATCCTCACTTGACCGGCATTGTTGAGCAAACAGTGCAAGCCCTGGATGTGGAACAGTTGGCCGAAACACATGATCTGGTCTTTTTGGCCACCCCCTCAGGGGTAAGCAAGGATATACTGCCCCAATTGGTGGAAAAGGGGATCCGCTGTATTGATTTGGCAGGTGACTTCCGGTTAAAGGATCCCCAGTTGTATCCCCAGTGGTATCACCACGAACCAGCCTCTGACGCTTACTTGCAAAAAGCGGTGTACGGATTGAGTGAGATATACAGAGAGGAGATTGCCCAAGCCAAGTTTATTGCCAATCCCGGCTGTTATCCGACAGCCGCTTTGTTGGGGCTGATTCCTATTTTGAAGGCAGGGTGGATTGATCCGCACACGGTGATTATTGATGCCAAATCGGGGGTCTCCGGAGCCGGGCGCAAGCAGTCCTTAGCCACCCATTTTTCAGAAACAAACGAAAACCTGAAGGTGTATAAACTGGGCGTCCATCAGCATATCCCGGAGATTGAACAGATTTTGTCCAATGTGGGACAGCAAGAGGTGAAGATCACCTTTGCCACCCACTTGGTGCCCATGACCCGGGGCATCATGTGCACCATGTATGTTCAGCTGAACGAAGGGAAAACAACCAAGGAGATCATCGACTTGTACCACAGTTTTTATGAACGGGATGCTTTTGTGCGTATTCGTCCTGAAGGAGTATGGCCGGCAACCAAAGAGGTGTACGGTTCCAATTATTGTGACATTGGCTTTGCCCATGACCAGCGCACAGGCCGCCTGGTGATTGTTTCAGTGATCGATAACCTGGTGAAAGGGGCAGCCGGCCAAGCCATTCAAAATATGAATATTATGAATAACTGGGATGAAACAACAGGCTTAAACGTCCTGCCTGTCTATCCATAGAGAGGAAGAGGAGAGACACCATGAATAAGATCGGCATCATTCAACAGGTTGAACACGGGAGTGTGACGCTGGCCAAAGGTTTCCAGGCTGGCGGTTTGCATTGCGGGCTGAAACGGAAAAGGAAAGATTTAGGTTGGATTTACTCGGAACAACCGGCTGCGGCCGCAGCTGTGTATACCACTAATGCTTATCAGGCGGCACCTTTGATCGTCACCCGCGAAAGCATTGCTGTGGAGCAAAAGATCCAAGGTGTTGTTGTCAATTCAGGGAATGCCAATGCTTGTACCGGGCAGCCCGGTTTGGCGGACGCTTATGAAATGCGCAGGCTCATGGCAGACCAGTGGGGCATTGAAGAACACCTGGTGGCTGTCGCCTCCACGGGTGTAATTGGCGAGCGTCTCCCCATGGAAAAGGTAAGGGCCGGGATTGCCCAGTCCACCCGCCACGAGTATCAAGGGGTAGAGCGTTTTGAGGAAGCGATCCTGACTACAGATACGCGTACAAAACATTTTGCGGTGCAACTGGAAGTGGACGGCCAGGTGATAACGATTGGGGGAGCAGCTAAAGGTTCGGGCATGATTCATCCTAACATGGCCACCATGCTGGCCTTTATCACCACGGATGCTTGTGTGGAACAACCTTTTCTGCTGGAGGCCTTGCGTGAAGTGACCGATCAAACTTTTAACATGATTACGGTCGATGGAGACACCAGCACCAATGATATGGTCCTGGTCTTGGCCAACGGTAAGGCTAATCATCAGCCGTTAACCCCTGCTCATCCCGACTGGGAAATGTTTAAGAACGGGTTGGCAATGGTTTGCCGGGAACTGGCCAAGCAGATAGCCAGAGACGGGGAAGGCGCGACCCGCTTAATTGAAGTCACGGTGAAAGGGGCTCCCAGCGAACAGGCAGCCAGAGGGATAGCCAAAGCGATTATTGGTTCCAATCTGGTTAAAACAGCCGTTTACGGAAAAGATCCTAACTGGGGCCGGATTGTGTGCGCCATTGGGTACAGCGGTGAGACGTTTGATCCGGAACAGGTGCAGGTCAAGATCGGTCCGGTAACGGTGGTCGATCAGGGCTTGCCGGTTCCATTCAAGGAGGAAGATGCCCAGGCGGCTTTGGGAGAAGAGACCGTGACCATTGAGGTGAACCTCAACATGGGAGAGGGCACAGCCACTGCTTGGGGCTGTGATTTGACCTACGACTACATTAAAATCAATGCCCTGTACCGGACCTGACAGACCGGTGACAGACATCAAGATCCCGGCTGATGAGAGACAGATACGGGGCCTGGAACAGACAATGGCTGAAGACAGGTGTGGAGAGGAGTGCGCAACGTGCAATATATAGTCATTAAATGTGGGGGAAGCGTATGTGACGCATTGCCCGATTCATTTTTCCAGCAGGTGGTTGATCTGCAACAAAGCGGTTTGTGGCAACCGGTTATTGTCCACGGGGGAGGGCCGTCCATTTCCGCTTTGTTGAAGGCATTCAACATTACTTCCTCTTTTGTGAACGGTTTGCGGGTGACCACCCGTGAGGTGCTGGATACAGCAGAAATGGTATTGAGCGGCAAGATCAACAAACAAGTGGTGCGCAGGCTGAAACAGGCCGGCGGCAAAGCCATTGGCTTAAGCGGAGTGGACGGGGATCTGCTTGGAGCAGAGCCTGTGTCCGGCCACGAGAAACTGGGTTTTGTGGGCCAGATCAAACAGATTAATACCCACTTGCTGCACACCCTGATGGAGCAAGGGTATATTCCCGTTATTTCCCCTATCGGCGTTGATCAAGACGGCCAGCATTACAACATCAATGCCGATATGGCTGCAGCAGCTGTTGCCGGGGCACTGCAAGCCACCCTATGCTTTGTCAGCGATATCCCGGGGATTTACGTTGAAGAGGGAGAGTCCCGCCGCGTGCTGAAAACCGCGACAAATAGACAACTTGAACAGCTGATTGATGACCATGTGATTACCGGCGGGATGGTACCCAAGGTGAAGGCGGCGATTTCTGCCCTCGCTTATCAGGTGCCCGAAGTGGTGATTCTGTGCGGCAAGGATGAGCAGGCGTTGGCTGCCTTTTGCCAGGGGGAAGCAGTCGGCACCAAAATCGTGATGGAGGGGGCGGCCATCCATGGTTAAGCCAGCCCATACAGCCCAGACTGCAACAGAGAGAGTACAAGAGGGCCAGCATCCTTTAATGCAGGTTTATCAACGCTTTCCCCTGCGCATTGTCAAGGGAGAAGGCAGTTATGTGTGGGATGAGCAGGGAGAACGTTATTTGGATTTTACGTCCGGCCTGGCAGTGTGCAATTTGGGCCACGTTCCGCCGGCGGTCAAACAAGCGGTCCAAACCCAGCTGGAGAGGTTGTGGCATTGTTCCAATTTGTTTCATATTCCGGTGCAAGAACAACTGGCCCAACTCTTGGTGGAAAACAGTTGTGCGGACCAGGTCTTTTTTTGCAACAGCGGGGCAGAGGCCAATGAGGCGGCGATTAAGCTGGCCCGCAAATACGCCAAACAGGTGAAAAAGACGGAAGCATACGAGATTGTGACTTTCACACAATCGTTTCACGGGCGTACACTCGCGACCTTGACGGCAACCGGACAAAAGAAAGTCCAACAAGATTTTCACCCTTTGCCGCCGGGATTTCGCTATCTTCCATATAATGATATGGACGCGTTGCAGGAAGCGGCAGGGGAGCAAACATGTGCAGTCATGCTGGAACTGGTACAGGGAGAGGGGGGCGTTATCCCTGCAGAGCCAGAGTGGGTAGCGGCACTGGACCGCTTATGCAAGAAACACGGACTGTTGTTGATGGTGGATGAAGTGCAGACTGGCATGGGGCGCACGGGGACCTTGTTTGCATATGAGCAATACGGCATTGAACCCGATGTGATCACGCTGGCCAAGGGACTGGGTTCCGGTTTCCCCATCGGCGCTCTGCTGGCCAAAGCCCATGTGGCCCAAGCCTTTACAGCAGGAAGCCATGGCAGCACTTTCGGGGGCAATCCCCTGGCCGCCAGCGCCGGTTTGGCCACGCTGAATGAAATGCTCCACCCTTCATTCTTGCCCCGTGTTCAGGAGTTGGCACAGTATTTAAGCAACGGTTTAAGGGCACTGGCCGAATCAAAGCCGACGATCAAAGAGGTGCGGGGCAAAGGACTTTTACAAGGGATTTTAGTGGGAGAAGGCCAAGCCAAGGCGGTTGTGGATGCTGCCCGAGATAAAAAGGTTCTGCTGCTTGTGGCCGGGCCTGATGTTGTACGGATTTTGCCTCCTTTAACTACGTCAAAAACAGAAATTGATGAGCTGCTAAATGTACTAGAAGCTTGCTGTTAATCTTTGTGGCCGTTGGTTCAGCATTCGCTGGGCAAAATGGTTGAATAGCAACAAATGATGATAGACGAAGAAAAGGTAACCGAGTCAGGACTGCTTCCATCTGTCCTGCGGCAGCAGATCCAGATGTTACTCATATGGCCGATCTTGGTAAAAATAATTGGGTTTCAGTATCCTATTTTCATATGTTTGATGAAAAATATGGGTGGTGGCCGGAGAGAGGGGAGGAATCAGCCAGGTCCAATCTCCTGTCACTTTGCGCCCCGAGTCTCGTTCCTGTTGTTCAAATTGCTTAAACTGTTCGGCAGCGGTATGATGATCAACAATGCTGACCCCATCCTGTTTGTAGGAATGGAGGACAGCCACATTAAGCTCAACCAGTGCTTTATCCTTCCATAATGAGGCATTGCGGCTGATCTCCAGACCCATACGTTTGGCCACCTCCGGCAGCAAATTGTAGCGGAAGGTATCGGCCAAGTTGCGGGCTCCGATCTCCGTCTCCATGTACCAGCCGTTAAACGGGGATGCGGTGTAATGAATCCCGCCGATCTCCAAGCACATATCCGAGATAATCGGCACCGCGTACCATTTGATGTTCAAGTCTTCAAACCAGTCATATTCAGGATGACGAATAGGTACTTCCAAGACCAGCTCCTCAGGGATCTCAAACCACTTTGGTGGCCGCTGTTGGACCTGGATGACCAGGGGCAGCACATCAAAACGGCTCCCTTTCCCTTTCCAGCCCATCTCTTGACAGGCACGGGTCAGGCTTAAAGAAGCGGGATCTCCAGTCACGCCGTTTTCTGTTTCATAACCGGCGTAGCGGATTAACTGATGGTTCCAGATGCGTACCTGTGGCTCCTGCTTAATCTGAGGCTTAAAAATGGTAATCGTCGGTCTGATTTTCCCCTCATTTGTGGCGTAGGTAATATGGTTCAGTAAAGCCTCGTAAATCTCCTGTTCCGTTGTCAGGTGGCGGGCATCAAAGACATGCAAGCTTCTCCAGAACAGACGCCCGATACAACGGTTGCTGTTGCGCCAGGCTACCCTTGCGCCATAGGCCAGTTCCTCATACGTGTGTTCATAATAACCATAACGGTTAATCTCACTTTTAATTTCCTTTAATCGTTCTTCGATGATATCAGGCTTATTCAGCTCGTGGTAACAGGCCGTGATAAATTGTTTGGCCTCATGGAATAAAGTCTCTTTCTCTGTCATAAGAGCCCACCTCTGTGTCAAAGTAGTGCTGTATATATTATAGTCTTCTTTTAAACAAGGTTTACTCTGAGAAGATGAATAAATTGTGAATAGAGGCTAAAAACAAGGTGCGTATTTTTATAAAAGGGATTGAATAATAATTCAACCCCGAGTATAATAATTCATAACTTCTTAAACAGAGAGTAGGAGTGAGAGAGATGCCGGCAGGGTATGTGAAACTGGCAACTGGGGAGGTTTTTACAGGTGAAATCGTCGGTCAAGAGCAGCCGGTTGCAGGTGAAGTGGTGTTTAATACGAGCATGACCGGATATCAAGAGATTATGACCGATCCCTCCTATGCCGGACAAATTGTGACCTTTTGCTATCCGCTGATTGGCAATTACGGCATTCAGCTACACGATAACGAAAGCAGGAAACCGAAGGTAGCGGGGATCATTGTCAGGGAGTTATGCAACGCTCCCAGCCATTATGGTGCTGTGCAAAGCATGGCGCAATGGTTACAAGAACAAGGGCTGACTGCCCTTGTGGGCGTGGATACACGGGCCCTGGTGAAAACCATCCGCCAATATGGCACGGTGCAGGGCATTATCGCTTGCGGTTCACCGGAGGAAGGGATGAAACCCAACGTGGAGCTTCCCCCTCCGTTTACCTCATCTTACTGGGTAGATGCTGTGTCTACAAAAGAAATGATCACCTATCCCAACTCGGGCCCGCATATCGTTCTGGTTGATTTAGGCATGAAAAAATCAATACTGGACTGTTTGCTGGCCGCTCAATGTCAGGTCACCGTCGTGCCTTATTCAACAACCTATGAACAAATTAAAGCGCTTCAGCCTGATGGCGTGGTCTATTCCAACGGCCCTGGCGATCCTGTGGCCTTAACTCCGTGGCTGGAAGAAGTGCGGCGTGTCACTCAAGCCTATCCTACCTTGGGCATTTGCCTTGGACATCAGGTCATTGCCCTCGCTTATGGGGCCAAAACAAAAAAAATGAAGTTTGGCCACCGGGGCGGCAATCATCCGGTGAAGGATCTCAGCACCGGCAAAGTGCTCATCACGCCTCAGAATCACAGTTATGTTGTGGAAGAAGAGAGCGTGGACCTCGAGCAGTTTATGGTGGCTTATCAGCATGTTAATGACGGCACGGTAGAAGGGTTGACACATAAACATTTGCCCATCTATACGGTACAATTCCACCCTGAAGCCCATCCCGGACCAAGTGATACAGCCTATATCTTCCACACATTCCTGCAACATACGCAGAAGGGAGGCCGCTCTGCTTATGCCCTTGCGTAAAGAGATCAAAACAGTCCTGGTCATAGGCTCCGGACCGATCATTATCGGTCAAGCGGCCGAATTTGATTACGCTGGCACGCAAGCCTGTCTGGCCTTAAAGGAAGAAGGGATTAAGGTTGTGCTGGTTAATCCTAATCCGGCCACCATTATGACCGATGAACAGATCGCCGACAGGGTTTACCTGGAACCGCTCACCGTTGAAGCAGTGGAAACCATTATTCAGAAAGAAAAGCCGGATGGGCTGATCGGCACCCTTGGCGGGCAAACAGGTCTCAACCTGACCGTGCAACTGGCTGAGCAAGGCATTTTGGACCGCTACGGGGTAGAGGTTTTGGGCACTTCCATTGAGGCCATTCAGAAAGGGGAAGACCGGGAGCTGTTCCGGCAGCTGATGCTGGACATTGGGGAACCTGTTCCTGAATCCCAGATTGTAGACAATGTGGAGGAAGGTTTACGTTTTGCCCAGTCTATCGGCTATCCCGTCATTACCCGGCCTGCCTATACTTTGGGCGGCTCAGGGGGCGGTGTGGCCAACAATGAACGGGAATTAGAGCGTTTGTTAAAAAAAGGACTCAAGATGAGCCCTATCCAGCAAGTGTTGGTAGAAAAAAGCATCAAGGGCTGGAAAGAGATTGAATATGAGATTATGCGTGATGCCAACGACACCTGCATCACGGTGTGCAATATGGAGAACATGGATCCCGTGGGCATTCATACCGGGGACTCCATTGTGGTCGCCCCTTCCCAAACCTTGACCGATAAACAGTATCAGCTGTTGCGCCAGGCCTCGCTGAAGGTGATCCGGGCGCTGGGAGTGATCGGGGGCTGCAATATTCAATTTGCCTTGGATCCGGAATCTGATCAATATTACATCATTGAGGTCAACCCGCGGGTCAGCCGTTCTTCTGCCTTGGCTTCCAAGGCCACAGGCTATCCCATTGCCCGCATCGCCACCAAGTGTGCCATCGGCTATCATCTGGATGAACTGCTTAATCCGATTACAGGAAACACCTATGCCGCCTTTGAGCCGGCCATCGATTATGTGGTGTTGAAAATTCCCCGCTTCCCCTTTGACAAATTCTCTGAAGCGGACCGGACCCTGGGTACCCAAATGAAAGCAACGGGAGAAGTGATGGCCATTGACCGCACGTTCGAAGGGGCTCTCAATAAAGCCATCCGTTCCCTTGAAGTCAATACAGCAGGACTGGAATGGCCGGCGTTGAAACGATTAACAGACGAAGCTTTAGAAGAGCATTTGGCCCATGCTACGGACTTGAGACTGTTTGCCTTGGCAGAAGCTTTCCGGCGTGGTTGGACAACACAAGACTTGTATAAACTGACCCAAATCGACCCCTGGTTTTTGGAGAAAATCAAAGGTTTGATAGAATTTGAGGAAAATCTGAAAAGTTACACCTGGGGTACACTGCCCCATGAGCTGCTGACAGAAGCAAAGCAGAAAAACATGGCCGACCGTTATTTGGCGCGTCTCTTTCAAGTATCTGAAAGGGAAATTCGCCAGCGCCGCAAACAGCTTGGTCTGGTTCCCGTTTATAAGCAGGTAGATACCTGTGCCGGGGAATTTGAGGCAGTTACACCTTATTACTATTCAACCTGGCACGGCCAAGTTGATGAGGTGGAAAGTGGCGATGGCAAAAAAATACTGGTGATTGGCTCGGGGCCGATCCGAATTGGCCAGGGAGTGGAGTTTGACTACTGCTCTGTGCACGCCACCCTGGCCGTCAAGAAGCAGGGCTACGAGGCTATTGTCATCAACAACAATCCGGAAACGGTCAGCACCGATTATTCAGTGGCCGACCGCCTCTATTTTGAACCGCTGACCGTGGAAGATATTTTACATGTCATTGACAAAGAGCAGGTGGAAGGGGTCTTTGTCCAGTTTGGCGGACAGACGGCGATCAAGGTGGCCGAAGAACTGGCAGCTGAAGGGGTGCCGGTGCTGGGGACCAGCGTGGACATCATCGACAAACTGGAAGACCGGGAACAGTTTTATAACCTGCTCAATGAACTGGAGATCCCCCATATTAAAGGGGCAACGGTTCACCAGGCCCAAGAACTGTACCAAGCTGTTGAAACCTTGGGCTTTCCGGTCTTAGTACGCCCCTCTTATGTGATTGGCGGCCAGTCTATGTTTCTCTTTCACCGCCGGCAGGAAGTGGAGGCGTACTTGGAAAAAGTGGAGCAAGAAGGGGATGAACGCATTTGGCCCCTTTTGGTGGATGCGTATGTGCCCGGACTGGAGTGTGAAATGGATATCATCAGTGACGGTCAAACAGTGGTCATCCCTGGCATCTTTGAACATGTGGAGCGGGCAGGTGTCCATTCCGGGGACAGCTTGGCCATCTTTCCGCCGCCTACCCTGCCAGACAAAGTGAAGCAGACCTTGGCCGATTATGCGGAGCGGATTGCCACTAAGGCGCCGGTAGTGGGAATGATGAATATCCAGTTTGTGGTCGATGGAGAGCAGGTGTATGTGCTGGAAGTGAACCCCCGGGCCTCACGCACCGTGCCGATTATAAGCAAGGTGACAGGGGTGCCGATGATTGAATGGGCCACCCGCGTGCAGTTGGGCGAGTCCCTTGAGGCTATTGCAGAAGAAAAGGGATTAATGCTGGAGCCCGCGTTCTATACGGTCAAGGCGCCGGTCTTCTCTACCGGTAAATTGAAGGATGTGGATCCGGCTTTGGGTCCGGAGATGAAATCGACCGGTGAGATCCTGGGTCTGGGTCTCAGTGTGGCCGAAGCGGTAGCAAAAGCCATGCCGGAGGAATATGACTTTCTGGTTCAGGCTGTTCAGCCGGCCAGCCACAACAAGCAGCACACAGACCTCCAGCAGCCCGGACTGTTATGCGCCATTGCGGACCGGGATAAAGAGGCTGTTTTGCCCCTTATCCAACGCATGGCCAGCCTGGGCATACGCCTGCTGGCCACCAGCGGAACCGCCCGCTTTTTACAGTCACATGGCTTACACGTGCAAGAAATAGACCATGATCTTGAGCAAGTGGAAGAGCTGATGAAACACGGGCAGATTGGGGCCTTGTTCAACTCCCCCAACCAGGGGCGAGTGGTCGGCACCTTTGGCTTTAGCTTGCGCCAGATCGCTTTGGTTTATCAATTGCCTTGCTTCACGTGTCCTGACACGCTCAGGGTGCTCTTAGACAGTCTCGATGTATCCGCCCAAGATATCCGGGCGTTAAGTGACTATAGAAACATTTCTACAGAAAGGGTGTTATCCCCATGACACAACCCCTGCTGAAAGGAGGGGCCGCACCGGCCCCGGTTGCCTCCTTTGAAGAGAACCAGCTGCAACGGAATTTAAAGGGAAGAGATTTTTTAACCCTGGCTGATTTCAGTTCGGAAGAGATTCACTGGTTGCTGCAGCATGCGCTCAATCTCAAACGGATGCAACAAGAGGGCATCCCCCATCCCTATCTGCAAGGAAAAGTGCTGGGCATGATTTTCGAAAAACCATCGACCCGTACCCGGGTGTCGTTTGAAGTGGGCATGATTCAGCTGGGAGGGCAAGCCATCTTTTTAGGCAAGCAAGACATTCAGCTCTCCCGGGGGGAAAGCCTGTATGACACAGCCAACGTTTTGTCCCGTTATGTGGACGGCGTGATGATCCGGACGTTTAGTCACCAGGGGCTAGTGGAATTTGCCCGAGCGGCAACAGTGCCTGTGATCAATGGGTTGACAGATACCCACCATCCGGCACAAGTACTGGCTGACCTGTTGACGGTTTTAGAACATAAGGGCCGTTTGCAGGGCTTAAAACTGGCTTATGTGGGTGACGGCAACAACATGGCCCATTCCCTCTTGGAAGGGGCAGTCAAAGTGGGCATGCATATTGCGGTGGCTTCACCAGAAGGCTATGAACCTGATGCCGCCATTGTGGCCGGTGCAGAAGAGGTGGCCAAGGAAACAGGCAGTCAGGTTTTGATCACCCATGATCCGGTAGAAGCTGTTCAGGAAGCAGATGTGGTGGTGACCGATGTGTGGGCCAGCATGGGCCAAGAAGCGGAGCAGGCCCAGCGTGAGGCCGTGTTTCAACCCTACCAGGTTAATGCTGAACTGTGTCAACATGCCAAATCCGATTACCTCTTTTTACACTGTTTGCCCGCTCACCGGGGAGAAGAAGTGACAGCCGACATTATTGATGGTCCCCATTCGGTTGTTTTTGACGAGGCCGAAAACCGGCTGCATGCCCAAAAGGCGCTGCTCTCTGCCTTGATGAGATAAATCATTTTATTTTTATCATGCAAAATGAATAAAAATACGATATAATAATTAAAGATTCATTCGGGAGTGTCAAAAACTAGACGGACGTAAGGGAGAGGATCTGTATGGCCAAGGATAAAGTCGTGCTTGCCTATTCAGGGGGACTGGATACCTCTGTTTCAATAAAATGGATTCAAGAAAAGTATGGTTACGATGTGATTGCCCTGTCACTGGATGTAGGGGAAGGAAAAGATCTCGATAAGATTAAACAGAAAGCGCTGGATGTAGGGGCAATCAAATCGATCGTCATTGACGCCAAGGCTATGCTGGCTAAGGACTACATCTTGCCCGCGCTTAAAGCCAATGCCCTGTATGAAGGGAAATACCCCTTGTCATCGGCTATTTCCCGCCCGCTGATAGCCAAGCTGCTGGTGGAAGTGGCCGAGCAGGAAGGGGCAGTGGCCGTGGCACACGGCTGCACCGGGAAAGGGAACGACCAGGTGCGTTTTGAAGTGTCCATCCAAGCGCTCAATCCTAACTTGCAGGTCATTGCCCCCGTCAGGGAATGGAGCATGACCCGCGATGAAGAGATTGAATACGCCAAGGAAAAAGGAATCCCCATCCCGGTTGATCTGGATAATCCCTTTTCCATTGATGCCAACATTTGGGGACGGGCCTGTGAAGCAGGCGTGCTGGAAAATCCGTGGACTGAGCCGCCGGAAGAGGCTTTTGAATGGACGCAGCCGCTGGAGAAAACGCCGGATGAGCCGGAGTATATTGAGCTTGAATTTGAACAGGGTGAGCCTGTTGCTTTAAACGGTGAAAAAATGGACCTGGTTACGCTGATTGAAACCTTGAATGAATTAGGCGGCAAACACGGCGTCGGCCGGATTGACCATATTGAAAACCGCATGGTGGGCATCAAGTCCAGAGAAGTGTATGAAAATCCCGCTGCTTTGATCTTGATCAACGCGCACAAAGAGCTGGAATTCCTCACCTTGCCCCGGGAGGTAACCCAGTTTAAGGCGCTGGTGGATCAACATATGGCTAAAATTATTTATGACGGTCTGTGGTATTCGCCTTTAAAAAAGGCATTGGATGCTTTTGTAGACGAAACGCAAAAATCGGTCAGCGGCAAAGTGCGGGTTAAATTGTTTAAAGGTCATCACACGGTGGTTGGCCGCTACTCGGCACACAGCTTGTATAACGAACAGCTGGCCACTTACTCCAAAGGGGATCTGTTTGACCACAATGCCGCTGTCGGCTTCATTAAATTGTGGGGCTTGCCCACCAAAGTATATGCCGAGGTGCACAAGCAGGGACAAAACAAAGCGGACCAGAGCCACAGCTTGCTGAAGACATAAACAGGGTATGGGTCGGGGCCATGCAGAGGGAGGATGCGGATATGGCTAAATTGTGGGGCGGACGTTTCACCAAAGAAACCAATAAACTGGTAGAAAGATACACAGCTTCTATCTCCTTTGACCAGCAACTGGCCGAGGAGGATATTGAAGGAAGCCTGGCCCATGTGCAAATGTTAGGCGAATGCGGGGTGATTGCAGCGGAAGAGGCCGAGCAGATCAAAGAGGGTTTGCTCAAGATCAAGGAAAAAATCCAAACCGGTGAGGTCCAGTTTAGCGTGGAGCACGAAGATATTCATATGAACATTGAAAAGCTTTTAATTGATGAAATCGGACCTGTCGGCGGAAAATTGCACACCGGACGCAGCCGCAACGACCAGGTGGCCACAGATATGCACCTGTACCTGCGCAAAAAAATTAACCGTTTCGTGCAGCTGTTAGAGGAGGTCCAGCAGGCGATTATCAAGCAGGCCGAAGCCCATGTCGAGACCATTTTGCCCGGTTATACCCACTTGCAACGGGCCCAGCCCGTTTCCTTTGCCCATCATTTGCTGGCTTATTTTTGGATGTTTGAGCGGGATAAGGAGCGTTTTAAAGACAGTTTGAAACGGGTGAACATCTCTCCCTTGGGAGCCGGGGCATTGGCGGGGACCACGTTTCCCATCAACCGGAGGCGGACAGCTGAACTCCTGGGTTTTGATGGTGTCTATCCCAACAGTCTGGATGCGGTCAGTGACCGGGATTTTATCCTGGAATTTTTATCAACGGCCTCAATCTTAATGATGCACATCTCCCGGTTATCGGAGGAGCTGGTCATCTGGTCCAGCCAGGAGTTTCAATTTATTGAACTGGATGATGCCTTTTGCACGGGTTCCAGCATCATGCCCCAAAAAAAGAACCCGGATGTGCCTGAACTGTTGCGGGCCAAGACGGGCCGTGTCTATGGCCATCTGATCGGGTTGCTCACAGTGTTGAAGGGCCTGCCCCTGGCCTATAACAAGGACATGCAGGAAGATAAGGAAGGCATGCTGGATACGGTGGCCACACTGGAAGGCGCCTTGCAGCTTTTGGCCCCTATGCTGGAAACCATGCAGGTCAACACGGAAAAGATGCGTCAAGCGGTGCAAGAAGACTATGCCAATGCCACCGACATTGCCGACTATCTGGTGAATAAAGGGGTGCCCTTCCGCGAGGCCCATGCCATTATCGGCCAAGTGGTCCTGTATGCCATTCAGCATAAAAAGTTCCTGCTTGACTTAAGCCTGGACGAGTACCGGCAGTTCAGCCCCCTGTTTGAGGCGGATATTTACGACATTCTGCAGCCGGAGCATGTGGTCAGCGCCCGCAAGAGCGAAGGCGGAACAGCTTTCAACGAGGTGAAAAAGCAATTGGAACTGGCCAAAACGGTGCTGAAGGAAAAGGTATAAACCCGGCTATGGGCGGCCATTTGTCCTGTTTTAATGAGAGGTGGAGGATCCTATGCGGCGTAAAATTGGAAAGGTATGGGTTTATGGAGAAGAACTGGATCAGCACAGCCGTTGCCGCCACTACCGGACAGGGCGGGATATTGTGGCTATTAAATTTCCCTGTTGCCAGCAGTATTGGGCCTGTTACGACTGTCATACAGCGTTAAGCGGGCATCAAGCAGCCCGCTGGCCCCAAGCCAAGTGGGATACAACTGCCATCTTGTGCGGGGCTTGTGGCCGTGAATTATCCATTAAGGACTATCTCGGCTGTCAGTTTCACTGCCCTGCTTGCGAAGCCCCCTTTAACCCCCACTGTGCCCGCCATTATCATTTGTACTTTGAACAGTAGACAGGACAGCTGTTGTTATTTTAAATGTTCATCTAGACTTTTTCGCCCATATTCTTCAGCTACTTTATAGGTATCATACTCTTTGCCGGGATTCGCAACCCCTTTTTGTTCAGCTCTGGGCTGATCTTCATCTCCAGGACGATCAGCGGCAGTATCAGCAGTAGCTGACTTGCCTTCTTTCCAGTATAAGGCTTTATATGTTTCACCGTTTTGTCCTATTTCAGTAAGATAGGTGTTTTCTCCCGGTGAAAAGTTGGCCGTTTGCAAATTTGGGATAGCGGTCTTTTCTTTTTTGCTCATAAACCTAACTCCTTTTGTAGGTAGTTTATAGTTTAGGTAAAAGTCGAAAAGTTATACTGTGGTTACCAAACCTTTCATATCAGTAAGCTAAAAACTTATAGTTGCCCCATTTGTCATATACGCTTTCCAGTTCCTGCTTTGGAGGTCTTTCCGTTGAAATACCTGCCAATGACATTGCCTGATCATAAACCGTGCTCGTTGACATGTAATCACTAAAGAATGGCGTTTATTTTTCAAGCCAGATATCAAATCCTAAATGAGCTTCTTCAATGGCGTATTTGGTGAAGTGAGAAGTCTTGATTAATTCCTCAAATTGCAATGTGTTGCCTTCATGGAAGTTGTCCAGCTGATGTGTTCAATCAGGGTGTATCCCTCGATGACACTGATAACCACCTTGGCCCCAAATTCAACTGGTGCTTTCGCTTTGCCCCGCACAATAGGACGAACATGGGGTTGTTCAATGCTGACA
>NZ_BMKZ01000038.1 GCF_014644735.1 Caldalkalibacillus thermarum
CATAGATTTTCCCTCCTGGTTTTAATATACCATTTCTGTTTCAGAAGGAAAACATATGTTTGTCCCGATTCATCCCCCACTTACACTTCGTTTAGAAGTGGGGGTCTTCTCGGAAATTTATGATAAATAAAAAGGCAAGGACAAAGGGGAAAAGATGAGATGCAGGATCTAAACGAAGCACCTTTGTTTCAAGCACTGGTGGAGAAAGCAAACAAGGAAGAGGCGAGATTTCATGTGCCGGGACATAAGGGAGGCTATGTTTTTCCGGGCCATGGACGAAAGATGTACCACCCGGTCTTAAAGCTTGATTTAACAGAGTTGGATGGGTTGGATAACTTGCACGATCCCCAAGGTGTGATCAGACAGGCTCAGGAATTGGCCGCCCGTCAGTTTGGCGCTGACCAAACCTATTTTTTGGTGAATGGCAGCACGGTGGGCAATTTGGCCATGATTTTGGGTTGTCTTTATCAAGGGGATGTGGCCCTGGTGCAAAGGAACAGCCATCAGTCTGTCTTTCATGGGCTCAGCATGGCCGGAGCCTGTTGTTTTCCCCTCTTGCCAGAGGTGTGTCCGCGCTTCCGGGTAGCGCAGGGGATCAGGCCTGAACAGATTGAGGACGCCTTGCGCCGCTGTCCCGAAGCAAAAGCGGTGATACTCACCTATCCCACCTATTATGGCTGGGCTGGCGCAGACCAGTTTGAGGCGGTCGTACGCACGGCTCGTGAATATGGCTTGCTGGTCTTGGTCGATGAAGCCCATGGCGCCCATTTTGGTCAGCACGGGAGCCTGCCGCCATCCGCTCTTCAGCTGGGTGCAGATCTGTGTGTCCAATCGACCCATAAGATGTTAGGCTCCATGACGATGACCTCCATGTTACATATCCGCCGGGAACGCGTGCCGGTTGAAGATGTGGAAGATTGCCTGCGCCGTTTGCAAACGTCAAGCCCCTCTTATCCCTTGCTGGCTTCCCTGGATCTGGCCCGTCTCTTCTTAAGCCAGATGACCAGGACAGACTGGGAGCAAGCCCTGGCGGCTGTTCAAGAGCTGCACTCGGGCATCCGTGCCTTGGGCAACTATTTGATCTCAAGCGGCACAGGCAGAGAGCAGGATCCTTTTAAGCTGGTTATACAGCCTGTCTTTGGCCTCAGCGGCTTTCAGTTGCAAGAGGCGCTCCGGCAGCATGGGATTGAGGTGGAACTGGCCGATCCATATAACGTGTGCTTGACACTGCCTCTTGTCCCCCATCCAGACTGGAATAACCGCCTGCTTCAGGCTTTGTCCTCTATTGCCAAGGAAGCCGGTCACCTGCAAAGGGAAAAAGGGAGACCAGGGAAAACGCCGCTTGGACATCAACCAGGAGAGAAAGGTGCCGGAGCTGACATGGCAGAACTGTTTAACCAGGCGGAACCTGCTCCAATCCCGATGAGGGTCTACCGGGCCCAGGAAAAGGAACATGTTCCCTTGTCGCAAGCCGTTGGACGTCAGGCGGCAGAGATGATCACCCCTTATCCCCCTGGCATTCCGCTCCTAATTCCCGGAGAGGTGATCAAAGAGGAGCATGTGTCTCACATTTTGAGGCTCAAACAGGCTGGCGCTTATTTCCCGGGCAAACAGGGGCGGGAGTGGCCTTCTGTTGCGGTGGTGAAAAAGAATGAAAAATAGACTATACAACCGCTTATTTTCTGATTATGATAGTATCAAAACCTGTAAAGGAAAACAGAAAGGAACATGAGTTGTGGCAGGCTTGTTTATCACCTTTGAGGGACCAGACGGAGCAGGGAAAACAACCCAGTTAACGTTACTGGCTGAAGCACTGAAAGCAAGCGGCTATGATGTGACCGTAACGAGGGAGCCGGGTGGGACCCTGATCAGCGACCGGATACGGCGTATTATTTTAGATCCGGACCATCAATCAATGCGGGCCCAGACAGAAGTGCTGCTGTATGCCGCTTCACGGGCCCAGCATGTGTTGGAAAAAATTAAACCTGCCCTGGCACAAGGCAAAATCGTGCTCTGTGACCGTTTTGTAGATGCCAGCATTGCTTATCAAGGGTATGGCTTAGGCGTCGGGGAAGAGCAAGTGAGAATGATCAACCAGTTTGCCACCCAAGGTCTCGTGCCACATAAAACTTTTCTCTTGGATATTGCCGCTGAAGAGGGGCGCCGGCGCCTGGCTGAACGGAAACAAGCAGAGTTTAAACAGGGACTGGACCGCATTGAACAGAAGGACTTGGCTTATCATGAACGCGTCCGCCGCGGATTTCTCAGACTGGCTGAGCAGGAAGACCGCATTGTGCTCATTGATGCCAGCCAGCCAGTTGAGGTGATTCACCAGCAAATTTTGCGAGAGGTCAGATCCCTGCTTCAGCAAAAGGCCTAAGCTTCACCCTGCTCACTTAGGGAACATCCGGGGGATGGCCCATATGATAAGGAGGTTATCCTAATGAAGTTAATCATTGCAGTGGTGCAGGACAAGGACTCTAGCCGCTTGTCCAATGCGCTGGTGAAAGCGGATTTTCGGGCCACTAAACTGGCCAGTACGGGAGGTTTTCTCAAAGCGGGCAACACCACATTTTTAATCGGAGTGGAAGATGAAAGAGTCAACGAGGCTCTGGATATTATTAAGCAAAATTGCAAAGCGCGGGAACAATTGGTGGCTCCAGTTTCACCGATGGGGGGCAATGCGGACTCCTATGTTCCCTATCCAGTTGAAATACAGGTTGGCGGTGCAACCGTGTTTGTCGTTCCCGTTGAACAATTTGAACAGTTTTAAGGTGTGATCAGATTGGAAACAGCCATTGACCAACAGCCGAGAATCCGCAACTTTATAGAAGCGGTGATCACGAAAAACCGCTTGGCCCATGCCTATTTGTTCATTGGACCACGGGGAGCGGGCAAGCGGGAGATGGCCACCTTGTTTGCCCAGCGTCTGTTATGCAGCCAGCCGGATCATCCTCCTTGCGGCCGCTGTTTAGAATGCCGGCGCATTGCCCGCCATAATCATCCTGATGTCCACTGGCTTCGGCCTGAGGGGCAGTCCATTAAAATTGATCAGGTGCGCCAAATCCAAAAAGCATTTGCCTACCGGGCCCAAGAGACCACTTGGCGGGTACTGATCATTGACCAGGCAGACACGATGACACCCCAGGCCGCCAACAGTTTGCTCAAGTTTGTAGAGGAACCCCAGCCTGACACTGTTATCTTAATGCTGGCAGAAGACAGGGAATTGATCCTGCCTACCATTCGCTCCCGCTGTCAGGAACTGGTTTTCCAGCCCCCTTCTCCCGGACACCTGAAGGCGTTGCTGATTGAGCAATACGGGAAATCGGAAGCAGAGGCCAGCTTGGTTGCCCATCTTACAGCAGATGTGGAAGAAGCACTGAACTTTTGCCAAATAGAGTGGTTTGCAGAGTTAAAACGAGTAGTGCTACAATTAATAGAAGACTGTTTGCGGCAAGATCCCCGCGCGGTGTACCAAATTCAAGACGCGTGGCTTAAAGTCGCCAAAGAGAAGGAACACACGGATACAGGGCTGGATATGATGCTGTTTTGGTATCGGGATTTATTATATATACAGCTCGGTATGGAAGATCAAATCGTTTATATTGGCCAAGAAGAGCGTTTGCGCAAACAGGGACTGAGCTTATCCCGCGTGAAGATAGCAACAGCGATGGAGCATATTTTGGAAGCCAAGCGCCGGCTTCATGCCCATGTTCATCCACAGTTGCTATTGGAACAGTTAGTGCTTCGCCTTCAGGAGGGGTAAATCATGTACCAGGTGGTTGGGGTTCGCTTTAAAAAAGCTGGAAAAATCTATTATTTTGATCCAGGTGATCATCCTGTTGAGAAGGATCAGTTTGTCATTGTCGAAACGTCCCGCGGGATTGAATACGGCAAAGTGGTCACCCCCATCAAAGGAGTGGGGGAAGAGGATGTGGTGTTGCCGCTTAAAAAGGTGATCCGCATTGCCACACCTGAAGATAAGGTCCAGGTTGAAAAAAACAAGGCGGCGGCCGAAAAAGCTTATGATATTTGTCTAGAAAAGATTGCTGAACACGGCCTGGAGATGAAGCTGGTTGATGTGGAATATACCTTTGACCGCAACAAAGTGATCTTTTACTTTACCGCTGATGGGCGGGTGGATTTTCGCGAGCTGGTGAAAGATCTGGCTGCCATTTTCAGAACGCGCATTGAATTAAGGCAAATCGGGGTGAGGGACGAAGCCAAAATGTTAGGCGGCATCGGTCCTTGCGGCAGGATCTTGTGTTGCTCCTCTTTTCTGGGGGATTTTGAACCGGTGTCGATTAAAATGGCTAAAGATCAAAACTTATCCCTTAACCCAGCCAAGATTTCTGGTTTGTGCGGACGGTTGATGTGCTGTTTGAAATATGAGAATGACCAGTATGAATCGGCCATCAAAGAGCTTCCCGACCTTGGCGAAGAGACGGTCACGCCCCTTGGCGCTGGACGGGTTGTCGGTTTGAATATCCTGGAAAAACTCATTCAGGTTGAATTGAAGGATACGGAGCGCGTGGTTGAATTTACCTTAGATGAGCTCATGGGCCATCAGTCTCAAGACGAGGCGCTCCCTTCCCAAGCAGAAGGTGCGCCAAACTAGGCCCGCGCTTATCTCCTGGATGAGGAAGGGCTGATGGGGGTGGAGGATGTGGATCAAAACAAAAAGCGGCTGTTTGAGCATGTCTCCCAACTGGAGCAGAAGCTGGGCCAAATGGCAGAAGAATTGGAGGCCGTAAAGGAACACATTGCCCGGCTGGTGGAAGAAAACCATGAACTGATCGTGGAAAACGAAAAACTGCGTAACAGGCTGGAGCACAAAGTGGCTCAGGAAACTGATCATCCCCATGCTCCAGAACAAGGCCAGGTCAGCAAAAAGAAGAAAAGGCCGGTCGGGGAAGGGTACGACAATTTGGCACGTTTATACCAGGAGGGGTTTCATATTTGTCACTTGCAATTTGGGAGTTTGCGTAAAGAAGGGGAAGATTGCATCTTTTGCCTCTCGTTTTTGAACAAGTAGGAGGAGAGTCTGGGGACAGGCTCTTTTTCATTTTTGAGCATGGCTAACGGGACAGGCGGAAAGACTGAAAGGCATCAAGAAAAACCAGGATAAAGACAAAGGATGGGGACTGATGAATGCTCTGCGCGAAGATGAACGCTTGGATTATTTACCATTTGGACAGTTAAAGATTATTCAGAGCAAAACCGTGTTTGCTTTTTCCCTGGATGCTGTTCTCTTGGCTCAATTTGCCTATTTGCCGCTTCAAAAGGGAAAGGTGATGGACCTGTGTGCAGGAAACGGAGCCATCCCTTTAATGTTAAGCACGCGGACGAAAGCGGCGATTGAAGGGGTAGAAATTCAACAACGCCTGTATGATATGGCCGTGCGCAGTGTACGCCTCAATCACAAAGAAGGGCAAATTAAGATGCATCATTTGGATTTGAGAGAAGCTCCCGCCCACTTTGAGCCGGGCAGCTATGATGTCGTGACCTGCAATCCCCCTTACCTTCCTGTCCAATCCGGCCAGAAAAATGTCAATGAACATTATGCCATTGCCCGGCATGAACTTTATTGCACCCTCGATGATGTCATGGCGGTTGCCGCCACTTTGCTCAGACCGAAGGGGCGTTTGGCCCTCGTTCATCGCCCCAGCCGGCTGGCGGATATCTTCGGGTTAATGCGTCGTTACCGTCTGGAACCGAAGCGCATGTGTTTGGTGTATCCCAAAATAGACAAGCCGGCCAATATGGTTTTGGTGGAAGGTATGAAGGACGGGCAACCGGATTTGCGCCTGCTTCCCCCATTGATTGCTTACACGCCAGACAATGAATACACCGCTGATCTGAAGCAAATTTATTTTGGTGAACAGACCTTGGTTTAAGTCGTTGCCAGTCCCTGTGTTGATCATGGCCCAGCCAAGTTTTTTCAGAAAGGACGTATGCTTATGATCTGGTCCCAATCTAGTTACGCAGCCGAGCATCAGGGGATTTTATATTTGGTGCCGACCCCCATCGGCAATCTGGAAGATATCACCTTTCGCGCTCTGGAGGTCTTGAAAACTGTCGATTACATTGCCTGTGAAGATACCCGGCACACACGCAAGCTGCTCAATCATTTTCAGATTGACCAAATGCTGGTCTCTTATCATGAACATAATAAAAAGCAGCAGGGTTCCCGCCTGATCTCTGATTTAAAGCAGGGCAAGCGCATTGCTCTGGTGACAGACGCCGGCATGCCGGCCATTTCAGATCCGGGAGAGGATCTTGTCCAGCAAGCTGTAGCGGAGCGCATTCCGGTGATCAGCCTGCCTGGAGCCAATGCTGCTCTGACAGGTCTGGTGGCCTCAGGTTTGTCCACCCGCCAGTTTTTGTTTTGTGGCTTTTTGGAACGCAAGCCCAAGGCGCGCCAAGAACAGCTCGCCGCCCTGAGCCGTTTGCCGTATACGCTGATCTTTTATGAAGCACCCCATCGTCTCGTTGAGACACTGGAGGATATGGTAGAGATATTGGGAGACCGGCGGGCCGTGCTGGTCCGGGAGCTGACGAAGCGTTTTGAAGAATATATACGGGGTACACTTGGCGAGCTCTACCAATGGGCACAAGATCAAGATGTGCGGGGAGAATGTACGCTGATCGTGGACAAAGGAGAACATTTCGCTTTGACTTCTGAACAGCCCCCTTGGTGGCAACAGCTGACCATCAAAGAACATGTGGAGCACTACATTGAGCAAGGATATGCCCCCAAAGAGGCGATTAAACAAACATCCAAAGAGCGCCAGCTGCCCAGACGGGAGGTTTACCACCTTTATCATGGTTTGGGGCAAGATGACGGCCAAGGGAAACAAAACCCGTGAATAAATGTAATATTAAAAAAACCATGTTTACGTGCTCAACCACGTGAACATGGTTTTTTATGATAATGGTAGATATCTTCTAGATATGATTAATCATTGCCACATTTAATTTGCTTCCTGTTTTTTAAGATACTCTTCAAAAATGGGCAACAGCTGGCGCACTGCATCAGGGCTTAACACCATTTTGCCGTCATTTAAGACCAGGTTGTCTTCGCTGATTTGGCCGGTAATCATACAAGCCATGCGGGGTTCATACTTTTTCAGGATAATTTTATCCCCATCAACATAAATTTCAAGCGCATCTTTTTCCGCAATGCCCAATGTGCGGCGAAGCTCAATAGGAATCACCACTCTGCCCAGTTCATCCACTTTGCGGACGATCCCCGTACTTTTTAACATAATAACTCAATCCCCTCTCCTCTTTTTTCATTTTTCTAAATCATAGGTCAAATATGTGGTGATAAATTCTGACGGTTATCTTAGGCACATAATACCAATAATAGAGGAACAAGTCAATTCATTTTTTACAAAAACAGGGGTTTTTATACATAAATAGTGATTATTCGACATTTTTTTTAACCATGAAGGCGCTTAATGCTTGTGAACTTGACAAAAATCAACCTGTTAAGTATATTTTAGGGAAACGAAAGGGATTAATTTGACAGGGAAACTGGAAGAAGTGAATAAGGTTTGTCTCGATGAACAGATGAGTACATGCCAGCCATTTATCACAGAGAGCCGGGGGAGCTGAGAACCGGTATAAATGGGGCATGGAAGATGGTCTGGGAGAGCTAATATCCGAGGGCTGTGCCTAAGGGTGTTACGTTTCTCCGCGTTAAGGAGACAGTCTTGCACTGGCTGAGCCTGCCTTTGCGAAAAGGCGGGGAAAAAGGGTGGTACCGCGGGTTAACTCCCGTCCCTTTGGGGATGGGGGTTTTTTATTTAGAGAGGGATGTTTTGAGATCATCAAACAGGGAGGTTAGGGATATGAGTGAGCAAAACAAAACGTTTTATGTAACTACTCCAATCTATTATCCTTCTGATAAACTGCATATCGGACATGCTTACACCACAATCGCAGCTGATGCGCTGGCCCGTTACAAGCGGCTGAGAGGATATGATGTCATGTACTTAGTTGGCACCGATGAGCACGGGCAAAAGATTCAGCGTAAAGCCCGGGAGAAAGGTGTGACGCCGCAAGCCTTTGTCGATCAGATTGTCGCCGGCATTAAAGAGTTGTGGAAGAAACTAGATATTTCCTATGATGATTTTATCCGGACGACAGAAGAGCGGCACAAAAAAGTGGTACAGAAGATCTTTCAGCGCCTTGTGGATCAAGGGGATATTTATCTTAGTGAATACGAGGGCTTGTATTGTACTCCTTGTGAGTCTTTCTGGACGGAACGGCAAGCAGAAAACGGTCTTTGCCCAGATTGTGGCCGGCCTGTGGAGCTTGTCCGGGAGAAAAGCTATTTCTTCCGCATGAACAAATATGTAGACCGCCTTTTAAAGTACTACGAAGAAAATCCGGATTTCATCCAGCCTGCCTCACGGCGGAATGAAATGATTAATAACTTTATTAAGCCGGGACTGGAGGACTTGTGTGTCTCCCGCACCACGTTTGACTGGGGAATCCCGGTGCCCAATGATCCTGAGCACGTGATTTATGTCTGGATAGATGCCTTGACCAACTACATTACGGCGATTGGATACGAGGCAGATGATGAAGAATATCGGCGCAAATTCCACAAATACTGGCCGGCTGATGTGCATATTGTGGGCAAAGAGATTGTCCGCTTCCACACCATTTACTGGCCGATTATGCTGATGGCGCTGGATCTTCCTTTGCCTAAAAAAGTATTTGGCCACGGCTGGCTGTTGATGAAGGACGGCAAAATGTCCAAATCCAAAGGCAATGTGGTGGATCCGGACCCGCTGATCGAACGCTACGGAGTTGATCCTTTACGCTACTATTTGCTGAGGGAAGTGCCTTTCGGCTCAGACGGGGTGTTTACGCCAGAAAGTTTTTTGGAACGGCTCAACTATGACCTGGCCAATGACTTGGGCAATTTATTAAACCGCACCGTGGCAATGGTGAATAAGTATTTTGACGGTGTCATCCCGCACGGGCGGACAGGTGCGACACGCTATGACCACGCTTTGGTGGAGAAGGCCAAGGAAACGGTGGCCAAAGTGGAGGAAGCGATGGACAAGATGGAATTTGCCTCAGCTTTGTCCGCCATTTGGCAACTGATTGGCCGCACCAACAAGTATATTGACGAAACAGAACCCTGGATTTTGGCTAAGGATGAGAGCGAACGGGAGAAACTGGGTTCTGTGTTATATCACCTGGCTGAGTCGTTGCGCCACATTTCCATTCTGATTCAGCCGTTTATGACACGCACGCCAGCTAAGATATGGAAACAATTGGGTATTGAACAAGGTGAACTGACTTCCTGGGACAGCCTGCAAACGTTTGGCTTGTTGCCATCGGGCACGAAAGTCCAGCCTGCAGATCCCCTTTTCCCCCGGGTTGATATAGAAGCAGAGGTTAAATATATTTTGGAAAAGATGGGAGCTTTAGCCAAGGACGGACAGACGGGCAGCACCCCACCAGGTGAACAGAAACAGGAAACGGGAGCAAAGGAAGAAGGGGCGGCCCAAATTACAATTGATGACTTTGACAAAGTGGAGTTGCGGGTGGCAGAAGTGATTCAGGCCGAAAAGGTAAAAAATGCAGATAAGCTGCTTAAACTGAAGCTGGATCTGGGAACGGAACAGCGGCAGGTGGTCTCCGGCATTGCCCAGCATTATAGGCCGGAGGAGTTAATCGGTAAAAAGGTGGTGTGCGTCACGAACTTAAAGCCGGTCACTTTGCGGGGGGAACGCTCGGAAGGCATGATTCTGGCCGGGGAGAAAGGCGGCAAGCTGCGACTGGTCACCATTGATCAAGACTTGCCCAATGGGGCCAAGGTGAAATAGGCAAGCAGTAAAAGGCAGGCCAGCTATAGCCGCGGGGGTCCCCCTCTTTTTCCTTGGGTGAGGGACGAAGGGAAAGGAGGATGATGATGTTTTTTGACACCCATGCACACATTAATGATGCCCGGTTTGACCAAGACCGGAACGAAGTGATTGAACGGGCCAGGGCAGAAGGGGTATCCCTGATTGTGAATGTGGGTTTTAACCACGAGACGATCACTGCTACGATCCGCCTGGCTGAAGCTTATGACTTTATTTATGCTGCCGTGGGGTGGCATCCCCATGACGCCAAAACCTGTGATGATGACGCCTTAAGGCGGATTGAACATTTGGCACGGACCCATCCCAAAGTGGTGGCTGTTGGGGAGATGGGGCTTGACTACTACTGGGATCATTCGCCCCGGGAAGTTCAAGCCGAGGTGTTCCGCAAACAGATTGACTTGGCCAAGCGGCTCAAAAAGCCGATTATTATCCATAACCGGGAAGCTGACAGGGATGTGCTGTCCATTCTGAAAGAGGAGGGGGCCGATGAAGTGGGCGGTGTGATGCATTGTTTCGGGGGTGACAAGGAAATGGCCCGCCAATGTTTGGAGCTTAACTTCTATATTTCCTTTGGCGGCCCCCTCACCTTTAAAAACGCTAAATTACCAAAAGAAGTGGTGCAGTATGTGCCCCTGGACCGCCTGCTGATTGAAACCGATTGCCCCTATCTGGCCCCCCATCCTTTGCGGGGCAAGCGCAATGAACCGGCATATGTCCGCTATGTGGCTGAAACCATGGCCGAGCTGAGAGGACTCAGTTTGGAGGAGATCGCCCACATGACCATGGAAAACGGCAAACGCTTGTTTGCCTTGACTGAAAGCAATGAAAAGAGTGTGCGTGATGAAGATTAAAGAAGTCATTGTCGTGGAAGGTCGTAACGATACGATTAAAGTGCAGCAAGCCGTGGAAGCCGACACGATTGAGACAGGCGGTTCCGCCCTTGGGGCGGAGGTGGTGGAACGCATTAGACTGGCGCAAGAGCGGCGCGGCGTCATTATACTGACGGACCCGGACTATCCAGGAGAAGCGATTCGCTAGCAAATCTCCCGGGCTGTTCCCGGATGCCGCCACGCCTTTATCCCCCGGGAAGCGGCTTTGGCTCCAAACGGCAAGTGTGGTGTCGAACATGCCAAAGTGGAAGTGATCCGCCAAGCTTTGGCTGGTGCCCGTATTCTTAAGGAACAGGGAGGAACAGACATTTCTTGGGAACAGCTGGTTGACTTTGGTTTGGTGGCAGGCGACAGGGCCAGAATGTTAAGGGAAAAAATGGGCCGCCATCTCGGGATCGGCTATGGCAATGCCAAACAATTTTATAAGCGTCTCCAACTGTTTGCTATTACCAGGGCTGAGTTTGAGGTGGCTTTAGAGAAGGTGTTGAAGGAGGTGGCTCCTTCTTGAAAGAAATCGCCAGCCCCACCAGAACCAAAATGCTACTGGAAAAATATGGTTTTACCTTTAAAAAAAGTTTAGGCCAAAACTTTCTGATTGATTCCAACATTCTCCGTGCCCAAGTGGAAGCAGCAGCATTGGATAAAACAACGGGTGTCATTGAGGTAGGCCCGGGAATTGGCGCTTTGACTGAACAGCTGGCCATCCGGGCCGGCCGTGTGGTTGCTTTTGAAATTGACCAGCGTTTAATCCCCATCTTGGAAGAATCCCTGCGTCCCTATGACAATGTGCACATCATTCACCAGGATGTATTAAAAGCCGATTTGGAGCAGGTGGTGAAGACCTATTTAAGAGGCCTGGATAAGCTTAAGGTGGTCGCTAATCTGCCCTACTATGTCACGACTCCCATTCTCCTGCATTTTATTGAAAGTGGACTCAGATTTGAACATATTGTGGTGATGGTCCAGAAAGAAGTGGCCGACCGGCTGACAGCCACAGCTGGAAGCAAGGATTACGGCTCCCTGACTGTGTTCGTGCAGTATTATACTGAACCGGAACTGATTAAAGTGGTGCCCAAAACCGTTTTTGTGCCCAGACCGCAAGTTGATTCAGCCCTGGTTAAGTTAAGCTTGCGCAAAGAGCCGCCGGTACAGGTCGTTGATGAAGATTTGTTTTTTAAAACGGTCAGAGCCTGCTTCGCTCAACGGCGAAAGACACTGCTCAACAATTTGCTGCATCAACTGGTGGGTAAAGAACGCAAACGGGAACTGGTGCAGGTGTTGCATGAGTTGGACATTGATCCCTCCCGCCGGGGGGAAACATTGACCATCGCTGAGTTTGCCCGGCTGGCCAACGGCTTGCAAAACCTGGTGGGCTGAACAAAAATGATAGGGCGCCATTGGCACCTCTTCTGCTCTAGGCATAAGATAGAGCAGAAAGGAGGGGCAGGGGATGACATTTCAAGTTGGTGATATTGTCGCACGCAAATCGTATGGGGGCGATGTTCATTTCCGCATCGTTTCCATTGATCATACAGGAGCGATAGCAGAGTTGAAAGGGCTTGACATGCGCCTGTGGGCAGATGCTCCCCTTCATGATCTTGTTCATGTGGATGAAGAAGTGCGGGGACGCATCAAAGAATGGGAAGAGGAGCAGATGTCCAGCTCCGTTAAGGAATTGATTGAACACAGAAAGACGGGGGAGACGCTGTTTAAGCTCCCCGGCCGTGTGCTGCATATTGACGGGGATGCCAGTTATCTGAAAAAATGCTTGGAACTATACAGGGCCCTGGACATCCCTGTCTACGGCGTGCATATGAGTGAAGCGGAAATTCCTGAACGCATCTATTCCCTGCTGATGTATGTTAATCCAGATGTGCTGGTCATAACCGGACATGATGCCTATATGCGTTCGCGGGGAGGAAAATATGATCTGAAAGCGTACCGCCATTCCCAATATTTTATACAAGCGGTTCAAGCAGCCAGGCAATTCGAGAGAAACCGGGACAATCTGATTATTTTTTCCGGTGCCTGCCAATCCCATTTTGAAGCGCTGATTGAGGCGGGAGCCAATTATGCTTCCTCACCGGAGAGGGTTAACATCCATTGTCTTGATCCCGTGTATATCGTCGAAAAAGCGTGTTACACCCCTATTGACCGCATCATTGATCTGAAGCACGTCTTGCAGTATTCGGTGACAGGAAGCTCCGGACTGGGCGGCATTGATACGCGCGGAACATATAGACAGGGATTGCCCAAACTCATGTATGAAACCTGAACAGATCCTTAAGTGTCTTCCGCTCAGCGCATTGAGAAAAAATTTTTATTGACAAGAGATTTGTCCGGTTGATATAATTAAGAAATTATTTGACTAAACAAGGCCACCATGGTATAATGATATGCGTGAGGTGGTCAATGTGGCGAAAAATGCGTTAATCGACATTAAGCGCAATCTTGACCAATACATTGGTCGACGCATTACCCTGAAGGCGAATGGCGGACGGCGAAAGACCATTGAGCGTTCAGGTGTACTTGAAGAAACCTATCCATCCGTCTTCATCGTCAAACTGGACGAAAAGCAACATGCCTTTAAACGTGTTTCTTATAGCTACGCTGACATTTTAACAGAAACTGTGGAGCTTATAGTCTGTGGAGACAACGACAAAGAGATCAAGATTACCTATAACAAGCAGTAGACCCAGTCTACTGTTTTTTTTTTGCCTTTATGTGTTATAACCGTTAACCTTCTTATATTTGCTGCCGGGCCGGTCATACTAAAGGTGATCGTTTCTATCGCATCCAGGAGGGATGTTCTGTGCCAAGACGCCGAGGCGTAATGTCCGAGCAGATGGCTGAAGAGCAGCTGGGCCGGAACAGAGAGCCCACATAAGCTTCAACAGGCGCAGCCCAAGAGAAAAAGTGTGTTGACTGGATGGGTTTCCACAAGCTGCTTACACTAAGGTAGAAACGATCAGGCCGGGGTTCTCCCCGGTTTTTCACTGGGCAAAAAACCAACCTTCGTGATAAAATAATGCAATGGTTATGTTGAGAAAAGGTATTGGAGCGATTAGGGATGACCATCTTGATGAAAGCGCCGGCTAAAATTAACCTGACATTAGATGTATTATACAAACGGACAGACGGTTATCACGAAGTGGAAATGGTGATGACCACCATTGATCTGGCCGATCGTCTGGAGCTTCGGCCCAGGGACGATGGAAAAATTGTGATCGAAACTTCGGCTAGTTATGTGCCCGCTGACGAGCACAATCTGGCTTATAAGGCGGCTAAACTGATCCAGGAGCGCTTTCAGGTGACCCGGGGTGTCACTATCGCCATCGATAAGCGTATTCCGGTCGCCGCTGGATTAGGAGGAGGTTCTAGCGATGCAGCGGCCACCATTAAGGGGTTGAATCAACTTTGGGATCTGGGCTTAAGCACGGAAGAGATGGCTGTCTTGGGAGCCGAAGTGGGATCGGATGTCCCCTTTTGTATTTATGGGGGAACAGCCTTGGCCAAAGGGCGGGGAGAGCAGATAACCCCTCTGCCTGGGCCGCCGCCGTTTTGGATTGTGCTGGCTAAGCCGCCCATTGGGGTATCCACAGCACATGTGTATCAGCATTTGGACCTGGGCCAGGTCAGTGAGCGTCCCAAGACGGAACAAATGATCGAGGCGCTTAAACGACGTGATTTTTCTTTAATCGTGAAAAGCATGGGCAATGTTTTAGAAACAGTGACTCTTAAAAGCTACCCTGAAGTCCAACACCTGAAACAGAAACTAGCCCAATTTGGAGCAGATGGTGTGCTCATGTCAGGCAGCGGGCCAACGGTGTTCGGCCTGACCCAGAAAGAGTCCCGGGCTCAGCGCATCTATAACGGCCTCAAAGGGTTTTGCCAGGATGTCTACATGGTTCGTTCGGCAGGGACTTAAGATTCCCTATTTTATTTACTGTCAATGGGGTTGGAACTTGATCAAAGACGTATAAAAGTGGTATATTACCCTCAAATAATTCGGGTTTTTAGGAGGCATTCCGGTGAAGAAATTGAAACGAAGCGCCAGACTTGCTGATATGATGCAATATTTAATTCGACGGCCCCATTTGTTAATCCCTTTGACCCTGTTTAAAGAGCGTTACCAAGCGGCCAAATCGTCCATTAGTGAGGATTTGCAAATTATTAAAGAAACCATGGAAATGAGCGGTCTGGGTGAATTAATGACCGTTCCCGGCGCCGCTGGAGGAGTGAAATACATCCCCGCTGTCGATTTAAAGCAAATGCGGGACTGGGTGGAAGAATTGAGGACGGGTCTGGAAGATCCTGACCGCATCCTCCCTGGAGGGTATTTGTATATGAGTGATTATTTAAGCCAGCCCCAAGTGGTCAACCAGATCGGCCAAATATTTAGCTCCCAGTTTCGCCATGCGGGCCTTGATTACGTCATCACGGTGGAAACAAAGGGTATCCCGCTCGCCTATGCCACCAGCCAGTATCTCAATGTCCCCTTTGTGATTGTGCGCCGGGATCACCGGGTGACAGAAGGATCAGTGGTCAGCATCAACTATGTTTCAGGTTCCACCAAACGCATCCAAACCATGTCCCTGGCCCGCCGCAGCATGAAAGCCAACAGCAAAGTTTTGATTGTGGATGATTTTATGAAAGCAGGCGGAACGATCCGGGGAATGATGGACTTGTTGCAGGAGTTTGAAGCGGAGGTGGCCGGGGCCTGTGTGTTTGTGGAATCATTGGCCACAGCAGAAAAATTGGTGGAAAATGTTTACTCATTACTGCGCTTGTGTGACGTAGATATTAAAAACAAGACCATTTCCATGCAGTTAGGCAGTATCTTTGATGATCAATGATCACAGGGAGGTTGTGCAGGATGACAAAATTGAAAAAAGTCCAGACGCAAGATGCGCCGCAGGCCATAGGACCGTATTCCCAAGCGGTTCAAGTTGGTTCGCTCTTGTTCACATCGGGGCAAATCCCGCTCACACCGGACGGGAAACTGGTAGAAGGAGATGTACGGGCACAAACGAGGCAAGTGCTCGCCAACTTGGAAGCAGTATTAAAGGCAGCAGGAGCGACGTTAAATGATGTCATTAAAACGACGGTGTTTATTAAAGATATGAATGAGTTTGCCCAAGTAAATGAGGTTTATGGGGAGATTTTTGGTGAGCACAAGCCGGCCCGTTCCTGTGTAGAAGTGGCCAGACTGCCCAAAGATGTCAGGGTGGAAATCGAGTGTATTGCCCGCATCCCGGACTAGTCTGTCCGGGATGATTCAGCGTCAGTGTCAAGGCATCTTAATGGTTTTTCAGTTCAAAAAAAATTTAAAAATTTATAGGAAATGAGCAGGAATTTTGCCACCTTTGTTGAACTGTTAAGTATATATCGTGATCATTTTTGGCAAAAGGTGGTGTTTTTTTGATGGAAGTGACTGATGTGAGACTGCGGCGGGTGCACACCGAAGGAAGAATGAGGGCGATTGCTTCCATTACCATTGATAACGAATTTGTCGTCCACGATATTCGGGTTATTGATGGTAACAACGGCTTGTTTGTGGCCATGCCATCCAAGCGGACACCGGACGGCGAATTTCGCGATATCGCCCATCCTATTTCTTCTGCAACCCGGGAAAAAATACAAAAAGCCGTTCTGGCAGAATATGAGGCCCAAGGGGAAAAGGAAGAGTTAGAGGCCGGTGCTTCCTGATTCAAGGTGCCCTGGCTGGTGTCACCTAGAGATTAACTTTGATTTACAGGGGTTGTGCCTCACAAGTGGTGATTGTCTCTGTTTTGTGCTTGGGGTGAAGATCTGACGCTGAAGTTAGGTCTTCTTTTTTTTGTGTCTGTTGACAAGATTTGATTCCTTGAAAAAGAAGTGGTATTAGGCTATAGTCATAACAGAAATGATTTTGATGAGTGTATGTGGAGGTTAATGATGAACCAAACCAATGTGCTTATTCTAGCTGCGGGAAAAGGAACCAGGATGAAGTCCAAGCGGCCGAAAGTGCTTCATCCTGTTTGTGGCAAACCGATGGTCAAACACGTGATCGATGCCGTGCAACAAACTCAAGGCCAGACTCATATTTATGTGGTCGTCGGCCACGGAGCAGAGCTTGTCCAGCAGGAGCTGGGTGAAGGGTATACATACGTGGAACAAAAGAAGCAGCTTGGCACTGGTCATGCTGTCATGGTTGCCGCCCCCCATCTGCGGGAGGCAGCGGGCCAGACCTTGGTTTTGTACGGGGACACGCCCCTTATTTCGGGCCAAACTTTACAAGCCTTTCTAACAGCCCATCAAGAAGCGCAAGCGGCAGTCAGTATTCTCACCACTTTTGTGGATGACCCTGAAGGGTATGGGCGTATTATTCGGGATGAACAGGGACAAGTAAAAAAGATTGTGGAAGAGAAAGATGCCACGGCAGAAGAGAAACAGGTCAAAGAGATTAATACGGGCATCTATTGTTTTGATAACCAAAAATTACTGCAGGCCTTATCCCAAATCACAAATGATAATGCCCAGGGTGAATACTATTTGACCGATTGCATTGAAATCCTTGAGCGGAAGGGAGAAAAAATTACCGCTTATGTCACCCATGATCAAGAGGAGATCATGGGGATAAACGACCGTATCGCCCTGGCTCAGGCGGAAAAAGTGATGCGCCGCCGGATCAATGAGCGCCACATGTCCCAGGGTGTGACCATTATTGATCCTGAGCATACCTATATTGGCCCCGATGTCGTCATCGGTCAGGACACGGTGATTTATCCGGGCACCATCTTGTCCGGACGAACGGTGATTGCTGAAGATTGCCAAGTAGGCCCCCATGCAGAGCTGATCGATGTTAAAGTGGGGAGAGCCACAAGCATTGTTCACTCTAAGGCGGTTGACAGCCAGATCGGAAGCCAGACGCAAGTGGGTCCGTTTGCCTATATCCGGCCCGGCACCACAATTGGAGACCGGTGCCGTGTGGGCAATTTTGTGGAGGTTAAAAATTCTGTTGTCAAAGACGGGGCTAAAATCCCCCATTTAAGTTATGTGGGTGATGCAGATATCGGGGAGAGGGTTAACATGGGTTGCGGCTCCATCACGGTTAACTATGACGGGATTCATAAACACCGTACTGTTGTGGAAAATGACAGTTTTGTGGGATGTAATGTCAATCTGGTTGCCCCTGTCACGATCGGAGAAGGGGCTTATATTGCGGCAGGTTCGACCATTACCCACCCTGTCCCGGCCTACAGTCTGGCCATTGCCCGCGAAAGGCAAACGGTGAAAGAAAACTATGCCCTAAAATTAAGGCCAAATAAAGAACGCAAAGATCGTTGAGACCGTCATATCTTCATCAAAAATAACAGATGTTGGAGGTTTTAGCAGAACGATGCCACATTATCGTGATCCTAAACTGAAAGTATTTACGTGTAATGCCAATCCCCGTTTAGCGGAAGCGATTTGCAAGCATATTGGGGTGCCTTTGGGAAAGGCCAATGTGACCCGTTTCAGTGACGGTGAAATTCAGGTCCACATCAATGAGAGTGTGCGCGGTGCGGATGTGTTTGTGATCCAGTCCACCAGCGCCCCCGTCAATGAACATTTAATGGAACTGCTGGTGATGGTCGATGCCCTCAAGCGTGCCTCTGCCAAGAGCATAAACGTGGTCATGCCGTACTATGGGTATGCCCGTCAGGACCGCAAAACGAGAGCCAGAGATCCGATCACGGCCAAACTGGTGGCCAACTTGATTGAGACTGCCGGAGCGTCCCGGGTGATCACCATGGACCTTCACGCCACTCAAATTCAAGGCTTCTTTGATATTCCTGTTGATCACTTGCTGGGTGTCCCCATATTAGCGGACTATTTCCTGGCCAAAAACTTGGACGACATTGTCGTTGTCTCTCCAGACCATGGCGGGGTGACGCGGGCCAGAAAACTGGCCGAACGACTCAAGGCGCCGATTGCCATCATTGACAAGCGCCGTCCTAAACCCAATGTGGCTGAAATTATGAACATTGTCGGGGCGGTAGAAGGCAAGACCTGCATTTTGATTGACGACATTATTGACACAGCCGGCACCATCACTTTGGCAGCTAACGCCTTGGCTGAAAACGGGGCTCAAGAAGTTTATGCCTGCTGTACCCATCCTGTCCTGTCAGGTCCAGCCATTGAACGGATCCAAAATTCCAAAATTAAGGAGCTGGTCGTGACAGACACCATTCCGCTGCCCGAGGAAAAGCAGATTGACAAAGCCATTGTGCTTTCTGTGGCACCGCTGATGGGAGAAGCGATCATCCGTGTCCATGAAGAATTGTCGGTCAGCAAGCTGTTTAACTGATACGGTTCCTTGACATTGTTAGACAAAGGTTTGGCCATCCTTCCAAAAGGGAATAGTAAATATTAGTCCGACACATTGAGGGAGGGTGAGCTAAACCATGGTAACCTTTCGTGCTGAGGAACGACCGGATCTTCGCAAGTCTGTCCGCAGAAAATTGAGGCAATCGGGCAAGGTTCCCGGGATCGTGTATGGCAAAACAATCGGGAGCAAACCGATCCAGGTGCAGCAGAACGAGCTGCATAGACTGCTCAAACAACATGGTAAAAATACGGTGATCAATCTTGAGCTGGACGGGGTTAAACCGACGGTGATGATCGGCGAGATCCAGCGCGATCCCATCACAGAGGATGTTTTACACGTCGATTTCTATGAGATTAAAATGAACGAGAAAAAGACCTTTACCGTACCCCTGGAAATCGTAGGGGAGGGAGCGGTAACCAAAAACGGTGGCGTTTTGCAAAGGCAATATCAGGAGATTGAGGTTGAGTGTTTGCCTAAGGATTTGCCTGAATCCATACCCATTGATGTCAGCGGTTTGGACATTGGTGACAGCGTGACGGTGGCTGATCTTAACCTGGGCGACCAGATTGAAGTATTGCTGGAGCCAGATACGGTGCTGCTCACGGTTACCGCACCCACCCCTGAGGAAGGACCTGTTGATAAACATGCTGGCAATGAAGAGCCGCCGGAATTGGTTGAACGCCAAGAGGATGCGGAAGAATAAAGACCACAAACTTGAAAATGGGAACAGAGGCGTAACCATGATGGTTACGCCTTAGGCACGTAGAGGAGGTTTCAGGGTTGAAAATCATTGTAGGCCTGGGGAATCCGGGACCAAAATATGCACAGACACGGCATAATATTGGTTTCTTAACGGTTGATCGCTTGGCGGAAAAGCTGGGGATTTCTATCAATCAGGAAAAATGGCGCAGCCTGGTGGGCGAGACTTCGGTGAGCGGTGAAAAAGTGCTGTTGTTGAAGCCGATGACCTATATGAACCGCTCCGGAGAGGCTGTGATAGAGGTTGTCCGCTTCTTTCAGTGTCCCGTAGAGGATGTGCTGGTCATCTATGACGATCTGGACTTGCCCTTTGGCACCATGAGGCTAAGGCTGAAGGGGGGGCATGGAGGACACAACGGCGTTCGCTCCCTTATTGACCATTTGGGCAGCCAAACGTTTAAACGCATCCGCATGGGAATTGGCCGGCCGGAAAACGGGGATGTGGTTCATTATGTTCTCAATCCGTTTCCCCCGCAGGAACGGCAACAGTTAGCCGAATTTATTGACCGGGGAGCAAGTGCAGCTGAAGCTTATCTTAACACAGATGATTTTACCCAAGTGATGAATAGATATAACCAAAAGCTGCGTTCATCATAATTTTAGCCATGTTCATGATGATTCTGGAAAAAGTTGAAAGATTAAAGGGGAATGTTTGACCCGCATGGGAGGCATACTAGAATAAACACTGTTTTTTAGGAGGAAGACGATGGCCATCCATTATGTATGCCGCCATTGCGGGCTGAAACTGGGTGAAATTAATGCTCCTGTTACTGAGGAACAGCTCGGTTTTCATACTTTGAATCCTGAAGAGAAGCAGGATATCTTGCTTTACCAGGAAAATGGTGATATAGTAGCGCAAGTAACATGTGAACATTGCCAGGAGGCCATTGAGCGGAACCCAGAATGGCTTCTGCTGAATAAAATACACCATTGAACGGACTTGGTGATTGATCTGTTTTTTAAGGAACGGAGAGGAGGCAAACATGAAAGAGCTGATCCACATTTTTAGCCAGGGAACCGATTTTCAACATGTGTTGAAGGCCATTCAAAATGGCATGAAAGAACAGCTGGTGACCGGGTTAAATGGCTCGTCACGGACGCTGTTTATGAGCGCCCTGTTCCAGGAAAATCGTGAAGCCCAGCTGGTTGTGACCCACAATCTGCACCAAGCTCAAAAAATTTACGAAGATTTAATAGAATGGCTGGATGAAGAGTCAGTTTATCTGTACCCGGTCAATGAGCTGATCGCCTCGGAAATTGCCACGGCCAGTCCCGAATTTAAACGGCAGCGGATTGAAGTGTTGAATAAGCTGGCCTTGAAGGAGAAGATCATCGTCATTGTCCCTTTGGCCGGTCTGAAGCGTTTGCTTCCGCCGCCCTCGGTGTGGAAGAAAGCGCAAATCTCTATCACCTGGGGAGACGAGATCAACTTAGAAGAGTTGCAAGCCAAACTATTGACCATGGGTTATAAGAGAGTGGAAATGGTAGAAGCGGAGGGGGAATACAGCATCCGCGGGGGGATCATTGACGTGTACCCTCCTGCTTCCTCGCCCGTCCGTATTGAACTGTTTGATACGGAAGTAGACTCTATCCGCACCTTTGATATAGAAACCCAGCGTTCCCAAGAAAACGTGCAACGTATTACGCTGGGGCCCAGCGTGGAGTGGATTTTGTTTGAGGAGCACTATGAATTGGGGGCCAAAAAAGTCGAAGAAGCGTTGCACAAACAGCTGGCGAAGGTCAGGGACGAGGAAGTAAAAGCTAAACTTAAAGAACACATTGGCTGGGAAATTGAGCAATTACGTCAAAAACAATCATTCCAGGGAATCTACAAATATATCTCTTGCTTCTATGGCCAGCGCACAACCTTGGTGGATTATTTTGAGCCAGGGTCTGTTGTCATTGTGGATGAACCGACGCGCTTGCTGGAAGCTGAGACCAATTTTCAGCGGGAAGAGGCGGAATGGAAAACTTTAATGATGCAGACAGGGGAATTTTTGCCTGAACTCTCTATCTCTCTTCCATTCTCTGAATGGAAAGAAAAGGTTAAAAAACCATTGGTTTACTTATCCCTCTTTTTACGGCAAATTCCCCAGACCAGCCCGCAAAATATTGTTCATTTTACCTCTAAGCCGATGCAGCACTTCCACAGCCAGTTCCCTGTCCTGCAAACGGAGATCAACCGCTGGCAAAAAAACAGGGATAGAATTGTGTTTTTGGCCGGGGACAGCGAACGGGTTGAGCGCATGTTGCGCATTTTGGATGACTTTCAGATCGAGGCCAGGAAGTTAAAAGGGGATGCGGCCCTGGTGGAGGGGATTCCCCAGGTGGTAGTGGGGCGGATTCAGTCCGGTTTTGAACTGCCCACCCACCGGCTGGTGGTGGTAACCGAAAATGAACTGTTTGCCCAGCAGAAAAAGAGAAAACCGCGTACCCAGACCCAAGTGTCTAACGTGGAGCGGATCAAAAGTTACACAGACCTGAACGAAGGGGATTATGTCGTTCATGTCAACCATGGCATTGGCCGTTATGTGGGCTTGAAGACATTGGAGATCAATGGCGCCCACAAAGATTATTTGCATATCCAGTATGCCGGGGATGACAAACTGTACGTCCCTGTGGAAAACATTGACCAGGTCCAAAAATACTTGGGCAGTGAAGATAAAGCCCCCAAGTTGTACAGACTGGGGGGAAATGAATGGAAGCGTGTCAAAAGCCGTGTCCGTTCGTCCGTACAGGATATTGCCGAACATTTACTCAAGCTGTACGCTAAACGGGAAGCAACGCCCGGTTATGCCTTCAGCCCGGACACGGAGATCCACCGGGAATTTGATGCGTTGTTCCCGTACGAGGAAACACCTGACCAGAAGCGGGCGATTGAAGAGATTAAGCGGGACATGGAAAAGCCCCGCCCGATGGATCGCCTGTTGTGCGGTGATGTGGGTTACGGCAAAACGGAAGTGGCCATCCGCGCCGCTTTTAAAGCGGTGATGGACTCCAAGCAGGTGGCTGTCCTGGTGCCGACCACCATTTTGGCCCAGCAGCATTACGAAACCTTTAAAGAGCGGTTTCGCGATTTTCCGGTGGAGATTGATGTGCTAAGCCGCTTCCGCACCCGCAAAGAGCAAAATGAAACGGTGAAAAGAATTAAGAATGGTGTGGTGGACATTATTATCGGCACTCACCGCCTGCTGTCTAAAGATGTTCAATTTAAGGACCTGGGCTTGCTCATTGTCGATGAAGAGCAGCGCTTTGGGGTCGCCCATAAGGAAAAAATTAAACAATTAAAAGCAAATGTGGATGTGTTGACGCTGACTGCAACGCCTATTCCCCGCACACTGCATATGTCCATGCTGGGTGTCCGTGACTTGTCCGTGATTGAAACGCCGCCTGAGAACCGCTTTCCTGTGCAAACGTATGTGGTGGAGTATCAGGGGGCATTGGTGCGCGAGGCCATTGAGCGGGAATTGGCCCGGGGCGGACAGGTGTATTTTGTATATAACCAGGTGCAAGGGATTGAACGGAAAGCAGAAGAGATACGCGCCCTTGTCCCCGATGCCAGGGTCGCGGTGGCTCACGGCCAAATGAAGGAAACCGAGCTGGAGGCCATCATGCTGGATTTCCTGGACGGGGAGTATGATGTTTTGGTCAGCACCACCATTATCGAGACCGGGGTTGACATTCCCAATGTCAATACCCTGATCGTCTATGATGCAGACAAGATGGGCTTGTCCCAACTGTACCAGCTGCGTGGGCGCGTCGGCCGCTCCAACCGTACCGCTTACGCTTACTTTACCTACCAGCGGGGAAAAGTGTTGTCTGAAGTGGCTGAAAAACGCCTGGAAGCGATTAAGGAGTTTACTGAGCTTGGTTCTGGTTTTAAAATTGCCATGCGCGATTTGGCGATCCGCGGCGCCGGCAACTTGCTGGGAGCGGAGCAGCATGGTTTTATCAATTCCGTAGGTTTTGACCTTTATTCCCAAATGTTGAAAGAGGCCATTGAAGAACTGAAAGGAGAGCGTCCCCAGGAAGAGCCCGTTGAATTGGAGATGGACGTGCACATTGATGCCTATATTCCCGAAGATTATGTACAAGACAGCAAACAGAAAATCGAAATGTATAAAAAGGTGGCAGCTGTGTCCACGTTGGAAGATGTGCGCGAGGTGGAAGAGGAATTTATGGACCGCTTTGGCGCTCCGCCTCCCCCTGTAGGGCGCTTAATCAAGCTGTCTAAACTGAAAGCCTATGCCAAGCGGTATAAGCTTGATACGATTGTGCTCAAAGACCAGGTTTTAAGATTGCTGTTCCACCCTTCCCAAAATGATAAAATAGATGGCGGCCAACTGTTTAAGCTGGCCAGCCAATACGGACGCAGAGTGGGTCTTGTTTCCGATGTCAAGATCGGCGTCACGGTTAAAGTGAACGGGATGAGTGAGGATGAATGGCTGGATTTGACACTGGATCTGTTTGATAAAATGGCGGAAGCCAATGTGGTTAAAGGAGAGGAATCCAATGCACAGCACAACTCATTTGAACCGAGGGAAGAGAAGCAGGCGTTATAAACCCTTCCGTCTGCGGTTAGGCTTGGTGTGTCTTTTGTTGCTGTTAACGGTGACGGCCTGTGGAGGGCAGCAGGAGGAAGCGGAAAATGGCTCGCCAGGAGATGAAAATGAAGGATTAACGATCGAATTTCCAGAGGTGGACCGGGAAGGTTTGACGGAAACCCAGGTGGTGGCCAAATATGAAGATGGGGAGATTCGCGGAGATGAACTGGCCCGTTATCTGGCCATTCAAGCGTTTATGCAGCCTCGCGCGCCTGTCAATGACCCGCAGGTTCGCGAAAGATTTCTACAGTTCTTGATTGCCGAGCGGCTGATTTTAGAGGAAATGGCGGGAGCCGATCTAGATTGGGCGGAAGCGGAAGCCGAACAGCTGTGGCATGAGGTCCAGGCCGTTTATGATGAGGAAACATTAGAGCGTGCTTATGAGACGTTAGACATTAGTGAAGAAGATGTCAAACAGTATTTGCACAATTATGCGGTGATGAAGCAATATTTCCGGGAGCAGCTCACGGAAGAAGAGCGGACCAAAGCCACTGTGCGCCATATTTTGATCTCAACCATGCATGATCTGTCCGAAGAGGAAGCCAGACAAAAGGCGTATGACCTTTATGAACAACTTGAGCAAGGGGCTGACTTTGCTGAACTGGCCCGGGAGCACTCCCAAGACCCGGGCAGCAAAGAGGACGGTGGTTTGTATGAAGATGTGCCTGTGGCCATGTGGGTGCCTGAGTTTAAGCAAGCGGCGCTGGAGCAGGAGATCGGGGAGATCGGTGCACCGGTGCAAACGGATTACGGCTTTCACATCATTAAAGTGGAAAAGCGTTATGTAGCTGAGTTGGATGAGCTGGAACCGGATGAGATCAGCCAATTGACGGGCCAAAAATTCTTCCAATATTTAGAAGAGGAACTTCCTCAGCACATTAAGCACATTAACCTGTAAGACGGACAAACCAGGGACCGTGTGATCCCTGAGCTCCCAGTGGTGACCGCATCCTGTGTGAACAGGCTGCAGGAGGCAGCTTGTCATCAATCCGCCCTCCATATCTTTGTTTTTAAGTGTTGTTGGATGCATATGTTTTGCTTGTCAACAAATAATATGGACAAGGTTTAATTCCAGTCATTTGGTACGAAGTTAATTAATACAACATCATGGAAAGTGAGGACATCAGGATTATGAAAGCTACTGGGATTGTTCGTCGCATTGATGATTTGGGAAGAGTTGTCATACCAAAAGAAATCCGCCGCACCTTGCGTATTCGGGAAGGCGATCCGCTGGAGATTTTTGTGGACCGCGATGGGGAAGTGATCTTAAAGAAATATTCTCCCATCGGAGAATTAGGTGATTTTGCCCAAGAATATGCCGATTCATTATACGAAAACTTGGGCCATGTCACCTTGATTTCTGACCGGGATTCCATTATTGCTGTTTCCGGTGCATCTAAAAAAACGTATATGGAAAAAGCTGTTGGCGATGTGGTGGAAACCAGTATGAACGAGCGTAAAATCATCGTTGAAAATAACCATGGGACCTATGAGATTTGTAAAGATATGCAGGAAGAATATGCAGCGTATTGTATTGCGCCGATCATAGCCGGCGGCGATCCGATCGGCTCCGTCATTCTGATCAGCAAACAGGAAGGACGCACCATGGGAGATGTGGAGACGAAACTGGCTGAGACAGCGGCGGGATTTTTGGCCAAACAAATGGAGCAATAGGGATCCATATGGACTGACCGGCCAAACGGATGCTCCTGGTGGTGATCATCATGCGCCGGAAATAGGCTGTTGACCTGGTCAACAGCCTATTTCTTGTTTGTTGGCGCGAATATTGTTTGTGGTATAATGTGTTCAGTTTAAACATGAGAGGGGAACCCAGATGAATGGGTCTAATCCAACCCAGCAGCTGGTGAAGGGAACAGCCATATTGGCCACCGCTGCCTTTTTGTCCAAACTGCTAGGCGTGGTGTATAAGATCCCATATCAGAATATCACTGGTAACTATGGTTTTTATGTTTATGAACAAGTTTATCCCATTTACATGATCTTGTTGACACTTTCTACAGCGGGTGTTCCCATTGCCATTTCCAAACTGGTGGCTGAACGCCTGGCTGTGGGCGATATCCCGGGAGCCAGGAAGGTGTTTAAAGTCTCGGCCATCACTTTAATGCTTACGGGTTTGTTCTCCTTTACCCTCCTCTACACGGCAGGTGCACCCGTATTAGCTTTTTTAATGGGTGACCCAGACTTGGTGTTGCCCATTAGAAGCGTTTCTTTTGCCCTTTTGGTTGTGCCTGTGATGGCTTCTATCCGCGGCTATTTTCAAGGTCATCAAAACATGATGCCGACGGCCGTCTCACAAGTAGTGGAGCAAGTCGTCAGGGTAACCACCATTTTGGTGCTCAGCTCCTGGTTTATTTATCACCATTATGATGAGTATTATGCGGGAGCAGGCGCTGTCTTCGGCGCGTTTACCGGAGCCTTGGCCGCTTTGATTGTCATGCTGCTGTACTGGCGCAGCAATACCCTTGCCCAGCGGCGGCACGAACAAACTGCAAGAGGAGAGGGCGGTGATAAAAATGTTCAGGCCGCCCCTTTAACTACAAGCAAAGGCCATGGATCTGGATGGGCCCATCAGGCAGAAACCTCCTATGTCAATTTGTCTTTCAGGCAAATTTTAAGGCGTGTGGCTGCTTATGCCTTGCCCATTAGTTTGGGGGCGCTGGTTTTGCCCTTGTTTCAGCTGGTTGACAATTTTACCATTCCCAATCTGCTGTCCTGGACAGGATGGGCTAGTAAAGAAGCATTTAACTTGAGAGGGGTGTATGCCCGGGGCTGGCCTTTGGTGCAGTTTGCTGCCTTTTTTGCCACGGCCCTTGCTTTAGCCCTCGTGCCCTCTATCTCCGAGGCCAAAGCTAAGCGTCAGCATCAGCAGATCAGCAAGCGGACAGAGTTTGCTTTAAAACTCACCTTTATAATTGGTTTGGCCTCCGCCATTGGACTGGCTATTTTAGCCAAGCCCATTAACATTATGTTTTATGTTACACCAGAAGGAACAGTGACCATGGCCATATTGGCTTTTGTGGTGATCTTTTCGACACTGGGGATTACGAGCGGGGCCATTTTGCAAGGGATGGGCTATGTGACCTTGCCGGCCCGCCATTTGTTGATCGGGGTGGGCGTTAAGTTCATTTTTAACCTGATATTGCTTCCGTTTTTAGATATTAAAGGGGCTGCTTTGGCTTCTGTTGTGGGTTATATGGTGGCGGCCCTGTTAAACCTGTGGGCGATTTATCATATCATTCCCGTCCGTTTGTTTAAAAAGCACATTTTGCTCCCCCCGGTTTATGCCGTCTGTGTGATGGGGATTTGCGTCAGTCTGACGATGGTGGGGCTGGAGTATGGCTTGGACTCCGTCAAGCTTCATGAACGCCTTCTGTATGCGCTGGTCACTTTAAGTGCGGTGTTGGTCGGGGTGGTCGTTTACGGGCTTTCGTTGTTGCGCTTTGAAGCGATTTCCCGCACTGAATTGTCTCTTATTCCGAAGGTTAATCGTCTCATTCCGGTTTTGGAAACCCTTAAGATTTTGAAAAAAGAAGACCCTGAGCAGACAGAAAAAGGCGCAAGCTCTTAGTAAAATGAAGGGAGATGTGCTGATGGCCACGATTCATATTCTGGGGTTGGGTGCCGGAAACAAAGCCCAGTTGCCCCTTGGTGTCTATCAAACCCTTAAACATGCCCAGCCCCTGTTCGTACGTACCAAGGAACATCCTGTCATCTCCGAACTGGAAGCAGAGGGTTTAACCTACATTGCCTTTGATGAGGTTTATGAGCGGCACCGCGATTTTCAGTTGGTGTATGAGGAGATTGTTTCCCTCTTGTTTGAGGCAGCCAAAAAGCACGGGACAGTTTATTACGCTGTCCCCGGTCATCCCCTTGTGGCCGAGCAAACGGTGCAAATGTTGCTGAGCGAGGGCCGCAAGGAAAAGGTGAGCATCCATATTGGCGGGGGCCAAAGCTTCTTGGATCCCTTGTTTGCCCGCTTAAAAATCGATCCTAACGACGGGTGCGTCATTCTGGACGGAACCAGTCTGGCCCTGTCCCAGCTTAATCCCCGCTTGCACCACATTATTACCCAGGTTTACGATCGTTTTGTGGCCTCAGAAGTCAAATTGACCCTGATGGAACTTTATCCTGACGAATACACTATTACCGTTGTTACCGCGGTAGGTGTGCCAGGACAAGAGCAACTGCTGCAAATTCATTTGTATGAACTGGACAGGGTGATTGATCTTAATAACCTGACCGCTGTTTATGTACCCCCCACAACAGATGAAACGGTATTAAACCGCCTGTATCACCAGTCACGGGATATCTTCCGCACCTTGCGCGGTCCGGACGGTTGCCCTTGGGATAAGGAGCAAACCCATCAGTCTCTGAAAAAATATGTCCTGGAAGAAGCCCGGGAAGTTTGTGAAGCCATTGATCAAGAGGATATGGATCAGCTGAAGGAAGAACTGGGTGATTTGCTGTTGCAAGTTTTTCTACAGGCCCAGATTGCAGAAGAAGAGGGATGGTTTAATATGGAGGATGTCCTGCAAGCCTTAAATGAAAAGATGATCCGCCGCCACCCCCATGTCTTTGGGGACCTTAGCCTCAAAGATGCAGACGATGTGAAACGCCAATGGGAAAAAATAAAGGAAGAAGAGTATAAACAGAAGCAAAATCGTCAACAAAGATAGTGACAACGGGGGATTTTTAAAATTTTTTTGTGCAGAAAGCAGGAAAAACAACATAGAGCACGAATAAGACTATGGTGAGATTAAAAGGGAGGTAGACCAAATGAACAAACATCAATTGGTTGCTAACATAGCTGAAAAAAGTGGATTAACAAAAAAAGATGTTGAGCTGGTGATCAATAATCTTTTAGACGAGATTACAAATGCTTTGGCTTCCGGTGAAAAAGTTCAGTTTGTCGGTTTTGGCACCTTTGAAACCCGCAAGCGTTCCAGCCGCACCGGACGCAATCCGCAAACCGGCGAAACCATCAACATCCCAGAAACCATTGTCCCTGCTTTTAAAGCCGGTAACAAACTGAAAGAAGCAGTCAAGTAAAAAGAGAGTAAAGAGCTCATGAGGCTGGATAAGTTTTTAAAAGTCTCGCGGCTCATTAAACGACGCACGCTGGCAAAAGAGTTGTGTGACCAAGGACGAATTAAAGTGAACGGCCGGACGGCCAAAGCTGGCACCAAGGTGGCCGCCGGTGATGAACTGTATATCCGTTTTGGCCAAAAGGCGGTCACCGTTACGATTAACCAGCTCAAAGAGTCACCTCGGAAAGAGGAAGCCGAAGAACTGTATACTGTTTTATCCGAAGAAAGGGTAGACCCCTATGCGGACGACCTGGCTGATTAAGCTGGGTCGTCTATTTTTTGTTCTAATTGTAAAGTATGCACCATATCTTGTACTAGATTAGTCTTGTCATACAGAAGCCTGCATCACATGCTCAAAGGAGCATTCCCGTTAGGAACTTTTCCGGGGACTTGATCAAAAAAAGCCCTCTTGGTATGATGCAGGGGTGTCAACCACATCACTCACCATACCAAGGAGGACTTCAGATGAATTGTACACAAAAC
>NZ_BMKZ01000039.1 GCF_014644735.1 Caldalkalibacillus thermarum
GCATGTCAAAGAAATTATTGTCGGCGATGGGGAAGCCCGCAAGAGGTATGTTTTGGTTTACAACCCCAAAGAAGCCCAGCACCAACGCGAGGAACGCAAAAAACTACTGGAAAAACTGCAGACGGAACTGGATGGGCTTAAACAGTTACCGCATGAGGCCCATAGCAAAGCGGCCTGCCGCCTGCGGTCCCATCCTTCCTACGGAAAATATCTTCGCCAGTTAAAAGACGGAACGCTTCGCATCAACAAACAGGCGATCCGGGATGCGGAAAAGTATGACGGGAAATACTTGATTCGAACTTCCGATGATACCTTGTCCCCGGAAGATGTGGCCCTGGGTTACAAACAACTGATAGAAGTCGAGGACGCTTTTCGAACATTGAAATCGACGTTGGAATTGCGCCCGATGTACCACCGATTGGAGGATCGCATTCGCGCTCATATTCTGCTCAGTTGGCTGGCACTTTTGCTGGTTCGAATCGTGGAAGTCGATACCGGGGAATCCTGGCGAAAGGTTCGGGACGAATTGCAACGATTAGCTTTAGGTCATTTTTNTTGTCGAACTCAGGATCTAATTTATCATCCAAAAATAAATCCCGTCCTGGGAAAATAAAATCTGTCCAAGGATAATAAATCATGTCCATGAAGCCTAGCGTGACCAGGGTTTTGCCTGGATCCATGCTGGGTTTTCTGTTGATAGGGGGACAGGGTATAGGGAGGAAAGGGTTGAGGGATCAGGTTTTATCCCAATATACCCATCCCTTTTTCCTCTCTCCTTACCCCTGCTCCCTATCCCCTCCAAATATTTCCCTGGACATTTCCCAACGTTCCATTTCCCTCATCCCTTCCCCCTAATCCCCTAATTTCTTCCAATTTGGCGGACACTTTTTATTTTCCTCCCATTTTGCACCAACTGGTTCCTCAAATCCCGAAAACCCTTGTGCGGCAAGGGATTGGAGGCTTTGGTAGGGCTTAAGTGGGATGGACATGAATTATTTTCTCTTGACATAGTAGGGAAATTAAAATGGAATCATCTCGTTCAGTTCGGTTTTATTGTTTAGAGGGGGCAGGGGGAAAGGACGTTCGGAGAGCATTAAATTATCTTTTCGCCTTTCAGTAGCAATTACCTGGCATATGATACAATATCGTGTAAGAAAGTGACAATAAAGTGGTCAAAACAGTGGTGGGTGGATTTAATGCTCACATGCATTGTGTATGAGCGGGATATTAAATCAATTACTGAAGTTCTTATGAAAGAAAAAGTAATATTTCATCCACGGATATCCCCGACAGGAATTCCAAATTTCCAAAATTATGGATTCCGTGACTTTGTTCTACTCATCGATAGAAATATTTGTTCTTCATTATTACAACTATGCAAAAAAGGAGAACTTCCGAATCCACATGTAACCAGACTCATTGGGTGTTTAATGTTCTGGAGCATCTTTAACAATATTAGTGTAACTTCAGGTGTGGCATTAACAGAATATTTGAATTCAACCAATAACAGGTTAGCGGCTGGTACTGAGTTAAAAATGTTTCAAAAAATATTTAATTACTACCATCCAAATGTATGGTTAAATTTGGGGATGGGTAAAGAAATAGCTATTGAACCAATGAAGTTAGAAATTAATGATGTCCTTGAACTAAATTGGGACTTGGATCACTTTTATTTTCATTACGCCGAGATGCTCCATATCAGTTATTTGCTAAATCGAAATGATATGGAACCAGAAGAGAAGATGATTGAATATTTACAATGGACAAGCTCAAATCTTTTGTTTTCTCAATATACAACAATCTATGCCTGTATGTTATTTACAAACAGCATAAAGGCCATTCGATTTACAAAAAAGAAAGATATTCTAAAGGAATGTAGGAACCAAGCGTGGGATCTGACTTACTTGTCAGAATGGAGCACGTTGTATTGGGACGATATGTTGCATCAGCAAGTGTTCTTATTTTCGACATTTGACAAAGCTTTGAAACGAATATTTATAGAGACTCACTCAGCGGACGAAAATTTTTTGTATAAGTGGTTTGGTAGAAAAAATGGGGAAAAGATACTTCATGAGTATATTCGATTAACAAATCGCAAGACAAAAACAGGGATTAAAATGGATGATGTTAAGTCCATTATTAAACAAGAGGAAGATAAACTTATAGAATTATTGAATGGACAGTCAAATTAGTACCACTGTAAGAAGATAGAAAACATGGGTTTATGACTCGAAGGCATGAGTATGAGAGGTGCAATTTTTATGGACTGTTGTACTCAGACGAAGCGAGAGGGAACGATGAAAACGAGTTGCCCGAACTGCGGGCAAAACGGAAGACATGTGCCGCTGGTGACGCTCAAGTCTTTGCTAAAACCTGCGGCTTTGGCGACGCTTGAACCTGACCGTGATTACGCCTTTTGCCCTATCCCGTCCTGTGTGACGGTCTATTTTGCGTTGGACGGTTCGTTGACCTTCGCCGCGGGAGACTTGAAAGTTCCCGTCTTTCAAAAGGATTCGGGCATGGATGTCCCCGTTTGTTACTGTTTTGACTGGACGAGGGAACGAATCATGGAAGCCTTGCGACACGCCGTTGAGCCGCTTCAGGAAATCAAGAACCATGTTCAGGCGGGGCGTTGCGGTTGTGAAGTGAATAACCCCCAGGGGGCTTGTTGCATGGGGAACGTGGCGGAGTTTGTTCGACAGGTGAACGAGAACTGACCTGTTGAACATGGATCGGTTGTTCCGACGTAAGGGTGAGAAGTGATGGCAAAGGCGATTGTTTTGTTTTTGGCGGCAGGATTGGCGGAAATCGGTGGCGGGTATCTGGTTTGGCTATGGCTGAGGGAATCCAAACCGATATGGGTCGGCGTGCTGGGAGGGATAATCCTTGTGCTGTACGGGATCATTCCCACCCTGCAAAGCTTCCCGAACTTTGGCCGAGTATATGCCGCCTACGGCGGGGTCTTTATTATTTTGGCGGTCTTCTGGGGATGGTTCGTGGACAGGAAAACGCCCGATCTCTACGACTGGATCGGAGCGGTGATTTGCCTGGCGGGAGTTTCCGTCATGTTGTGGGGTCCGCGGTCTTGATCCGAAGGGAACAATTCGCATTTCCAAACAAGTTTATTTTGCATAACCATATAGTTATATGGTAAATTTATTATGAAGGAAGGTGAAAGGATGTGGACATCGAAAAATTGGCGGAGATGCTGAAAGCGTTGGCCGATCCCACCCGTTTGAAAATGCTCGCAATACTCCAGCATCGGGATTGTTGCGTATGCGAATTCGTTCCTGTGTTCAAGATCTCCCAGCCAGCGGTTTCCAAACATTTAAGCCGATTGAAAACGGCGGGGTTAGTCAAGGAGAGCCGCAAAGGGCAATGGGTGTTTTACTCTCTGAACCGTGAAGTTCTTGAACAGGTTGGATTGGCGTTGAGGCAGTTGCCCGACATGTCGGATGAATTGAAAGAGCTAGAAAAACAGGGACTATTGGTTAATGTTTGCTGTGAATAAGAAGGAGTGTATCACATGGGCAGTCAAAACATCAAAAGGTTGTCGTTTCTGGATCGGTATTTAACGGTGTGGATTTTTCTGGCCATGGCCGTTGGCATCGGTTGCGGTTATTTGTTTCCCAACATGGTGGACAACTTGAATGCTTTACAGGTCGGCACCACCTCCATTCCCATTGCCATCGGTTTGATCCTGATGATGTACCCGCCGCTGGCGAAAGTGCGATACGAGGAACTGGGCCATGTGTTCCGCAACGTGAAAGTGCTGGGCTTGTCCCTGGTGCAGAACTGGGTCATCGGGCCGCTCCTCATGTTCGTGTTGGCAATCATTTTCTTGCGGGGCTATCCCGAGTACATGGTCGGCTTGATTCTGATCGGTCTTGCCCGTTGCATCGCCATGGTCATCGTCTGGAACGATCTTTCCAAAGGGGACACTGAGTACGCGGCGGGCTTGGTGGCGTTCAATTCCATCTTTCAGGTTTTGTTTTATTCGTTCTACGCGTTCGTGTTCGTCACGATTTTGCCGCAGTGGCTCGGATTGGAAAGCATGGTCATCGAGATCACGATGGCCGAGGTCGCCAAAAGCGTGTTTATCTACCTGGGCATTCCCTTCCTTGCGGGGATGATCACCCGATATGCACTGGTGAAAACAAAGGGGAAAGCATGGTACGAGCGGGTGTTCATTCCGAAGATCAGCCCGCTCACCTTGGTCGCCCTGCTGTTCACCATCGTGGTCATGTTCTCCCTCAAAGGGGAGGTCATCCTTGAGTTGCCCATGGATGTGCTCAGGGTCGCGATCCCGCTTCTCATCTACTTTGTCGTCATGTTTGTGGTGTCGTTTCTGCTCAGCAAAAAAGCGGGAGCAGGCTACCCCGTCTGCACGACGCTTTCCTTTACCGCCGCCAGCAACAATTTTGAACTGGCAATTGCAGTGGCAGTCGGGGTGTTCGGCATTCATTCGGGAGCGGCTTTTGTGGCGGTCATCGGCCCACTGGTGGAAGTGCCCGTAATGCTGGCTTTGGTGAAGCTGTCGCTCTATTTCCAACGCAAATTTTTTTCCACGCAAGGAGGCTGACGAAATGGCGGAGAAACCGATCCTCTATTTCCTTTGCACAGGCAATTCCTGCCGCAGTCAAATGGCGGAAGGGTTCGGGAAAAAATATCTTGGTGACCGTTTTGACGTGTACAGTGCAGGAATAGAAGCTCACGGTCTCAATCCGTATGCCGTTCGGGTCATGCGGGAGGTGGGCATCGACATCTCCAATCAGACATCCGATGTGATCGATTCCGAGCTGTTAAACAAAGCGGATTATGTGATTACGCTTTGTGGCGATGCCAACGAACGATGCCCGATGACACCCCCGCACGTGACCCGCTGGCATTGGGGCTTTGACGATCCTGCCAAGGCAACGGGGACGGAGGAAGAAAAACTGGCGGTATTCCGCCGCGTGCGGGACGAGATTGCAGAACGAATCAAGCGGTTTCGCGACACGGGAGAATAGATACCAGAATACAGGCTGTTGGGATTGATTTTCGATGAAATAGGGAATATGATAGTGTCAACGCGAAATAGGCGATGGAGTTCGCCATAACCGCCTGACGGCTGATGACTCCTACCGATACGAGTGTATGGGTAGGGGTCTGTTTTTTTATCCAGCATTTCGGGAGGAATCAGCATGTCATATTTTTTGGTCGGAATTGCGGGGATCATCGGCACTTTGCTTCGGTATGTTTTAGGATTGTGGGTTCAACAATTGGTTCCGCAAACCTCGTTTCCCGTTGGCACGTTGGCGGTCAATCTGGTCGGTTGTTTCGCCCTGGGATGGTTTTTCCAATGGGTCATGGACAAAAACCGCCTTTCACCTCGTGTTCGCACCAGCATCAGCACGGGTTTGATCGGCTCCTTTACCACGTTTTCGACGTTCAGTGTGGAAACCGTCCAATTGTTCCGTCAGGGACTATGGGGGAGCGGGATTGCGTATGTAGGGATAAGTATGATCGGCGGATTGTGTCTGGTTTGGATGGGAACGGCGGTTGCCGACAGGAGAAGGGAGAGGGTTCGACATGGCTGAGATCGGTTGGATAGCGGCGGGCGGCTTTTTGGGAGCGATGACTCGTTACGCGATGGTTGCATTTGTTTCCGCCCGTTGGCCGACCAGGTTGCCTCTTGGAACGCTGTTGGTGAATCTGATCGGTTCCTTTTTGCTCGGATGGATCGCAAGCAGTGGATTAAATGAACAGATAGCATTTTTTCTGGGAACGGGATTCATGGGGGCGTTTACGACGTTTTCCACGTTCAAACTGGAGAGCGTGAATCTGTTTCGGCGGGGCGAAGGGAAGACAAGCCTTCTGTACATGGGGATGACGTACCTTCTCGGCATCGGAGCGGCATGGCTGGGATACCTGATCTATATGCTACTTTTCACCCTATAGTGGGCCATCGCATAAAATAATCGCAGATTGTGTTGATCCCACTTCAAAGGAGGGTGAACCTTTGAATTCTTACTACTCTTACTCGTATGACAGGATGCAGTGGCGTTATCCCATTCCCGCTTATTGGCCCCCTCAACAAGACTGGCGGTACTGGCAACCGTATGCTGGCGGTATTATCCAATATACAAGGAACGACGAGAACCCTCTCGTTGAATTAAAGGATTACGGTGGTCAACCGTTCGTGGTCAATATCAAGCAAGCCGCCAAACGGAATCCGAATTATCGGACAGCATTATGGACAGGAAAACATTTGCAAGTGACGTTGATGAGCATTGAGGTAGGGGGAGATATCGGACTGGAAGTTCATCCGAATGTGGACCAGTTTATTCGTATTGAACAAGGACAGGGTCTTGTGCAGATGGGGGAACAAAAAGACCGTCTGGATTTTGAAAGAAGAGTGTCCGAAGATGACGCGATCATGATTCCAGCTGGGACGTGGCATAATGTGACCAATATAGGGCATGTTCCCTTGAAGCTATATTCCATTTATGCTCCGCCTGAGCATCCGTTTGGCACGGTTCACAGGACGAAAGCCGAGGCCATGGCCGCTTATCGGTGACTGATTTGGCAGTTTCGTTTTAAGGATGATGAAGGTCTAAATATAGTCACGATTCCAGAGGTGCCCTACGGGCTTACACAAAATTCTTGACGATACCGAAAATTTTGGTATTGTAATAACAAATTATGTTTTTGGGGCGTGTTATTGATGAAAGATAAAATTAAAGAATTGGGTTATGCAATTGCTAAGGGAAGTGTAAGTTCAATACCATTGGCAGGTGGAGTTTTATCGGAATTATTCAGTGTAGCTTTTACCGATCCAGCGACAAAGAGAATGGAGGGAAACCGATGAGATTAGCTAAATATGTTCTATTGTTGGCAGTTGTTATCGTTATACAGGGATGCCAATCTACGGCCCATCAATCGGTTAGTCAGGAAACACCACATATGCTAGGCTTTGGTATTTCACTTGGGGATGAGCGGTATATTGATGATTGGCGTTTTACATTAGAAATTATGGAAGATCGGTTTAAACCTGATGCTCTCTTGGTCGAAAATTTTCACCCCGATAAACAACCTTATCGGCTCCATTTCTTCCTTAATTATGAACCTTATCCGGTCATTTATAACGGTGAAAAACATACCTATATTGATGTGGAGGTCCCTGGAAATACAACGGTTGATGTACCCATAGAAGTTCCTGGTTTAAGCGAGGGTGTACATGAATTGCTAATTGTACTCAACAGGAAACCAGATCGGTATGTTGAATCAGATGAATTCATACCACCTGGTGAAACAACTTTAACCCGCTTAGCACGATTACACGTTGGCCAAAAAACAGAAACGGATGTATCGAGCCATATATCTTATGAAATGGTGCAAGTAGAAGAAGCAGAACCCCTCCATATGATTTTCCTATCTGAAGAACCCTTGACCGCTTTTGACGGGGAAAAGCTTATCACAGCGATCACGGAACCAGAACAGTTGGACAATTTGTGGCTACATTTTCCTGTCTATCAACCGGGTCAAACATTCGCCTTAATGGTCCTCCAAGATACGGAAATGATCACACAAACTTATTTGAAAGCAGAAAACACGGGTGTAGCTCATTATCCCCTCGATTTAGAATTAACACAACCTGAAAACCCGAGTAACCTTATCATTCTCTTAGCCGGTAATCCTTTTCAAGTGCCTGGAACAAATGAAGAAATGTACGAGGGACGAATGGTCTACGTCAATAATCGAATCACTGTTCACATCGAATAATACCAAACACTGCTCATACATGAGCAACCGCATCTGACAAAAAAGATGATGATGCATTGTTTTTTCAATGTGATGGATGTCATATGTAGCCCCTGTGTTTAAGTTTACGCTGTATGTGTCATTCATCGAAAACACAGTCGGAGGTGTTATATGAATCTAATCATTAGACCGGCTACTTTACAGGATGTCGTTGCCCTCGGTCAACTAATGAGTGAGCTCGGATACCCTACTTCCAGCGAAGAGATGACAGAGAGGTTTAAAAAAATCTATGCTCACCCTGACTACTATACGCTTGTGGCAGAAGTTGATGATCAGGTCGTCGGGATGATCGGTGCGGTCTTTGCTCATCGCTACGAAAGCAATGACGATTACGTACGCATTGTGGCCATGGTTGTACGCTCAACTCATCGGGGGTTAGGCATTGGTAAAAAATTGTTGTCGGCAGTCGAACAATGGGCGAAGAAAAAAGAAGCACGTGCCATTGTTTTGAATAGCGGAAACCGAGAAGAAAGAGAACCTGCCCACCGCTTTTACACCGGTCAAGGATTTAAGCCCCGCTCAACCGGCTATTCTAAATCAATATAAACATTCACTGCATGAGGTTACTGCTGCACACGATAATTAAGATTTTAACTGGAGGCCGTTTAATATGGAAGTTTATACGTATCAGCAACCTGAAGTTTTTCGGCAACGCGTTGAATCATATTTATTGCAAAAGGAAGATATTCATAATCTCGCCTTGGGTATCATCAACCATTTGGCTGATCCGAACGGTCAGTATGATGATGCCACTCATTTTTTCATGGCCACAGTTGAGGATGCGGGACAAATCAAGCTGGTCATGGTTAAATCAACGAGCTATCTTGTGTTGTCCAGTTTGGAAAATGATTTGGATGAGGCCATGTCAGTTGCGGTATCATATCTGCTCGAACATGATCTCTCGATACCTGGTGTCATCGGAGTGCGTAGCATTGCTGATGCGTTCATCAACCATTGGAAAGAAAAAAGTCAACAGACGGTAACCGTAGCCATGAAGCAGAGAATTTACCGCTTAGAGGAAGTGAATGATGTCATTAACTGTCCTGGCAAATGTCGTGCTGCTACGAGTGAGGATATTGAACAGGTCACGAAATGGATACAGGCATTTTCGGCGGAAGCGCTTGAGCCGGTGTCTTCGAAGGAGGCACGGGATTTTGCGGAACGGTGTATTTGTAAACAAAGCCTATACATCTGGGAGGATCACGTGCCGGTTTCCATGGCCAATTCAACCCGGCCAACGAAAAATGGCATTGTGATCAATGCAGTCTATACACCTCCAGAATACCGGAATCATGGATACGCCACAGCGTGTGTTGCCGCATTAAGTCAGCACCTGCTCAATAGTGGCTATCATTTCTGTACGTTATATACGGATTTGGCCAATCCAACATCAAATAGTATTTACATGAAAATCGGCTATCGACCGATAGCCGAATCGATTGTGTATAAGTTTTAACAAGCAGTGAGCCGGCTCACTTCAAATCCAAAATCTCTCTCAGTTCTTCTTCACTCAGCGCCCCCAGTAACGCCTCATCATGGGTAAGCACATCATCGATCAGGGCTTTCTTTTTCTGTTGTAAAGCATAAATTTTTTCCTCAATGGTGCCCTGGGCCAACAAGCGTATCACTTGGACCACTTTTTTCTGGCCTAAGCGGTGGGCCCGCCCAATAGCCTGCTCGTCCACGGCCGGGTTCCACCACAGATCATAGAGAATCACTGTATCGGCCCCTGTTAAATTCAGTCCGGTTCCCCCGGCTTTTAAAGAGATCAAAAACAGATCTCTCTCCCCTTGATTAAAGGCTTCAACCATTTTGACCCGCTCATGCGCTGCTGTTTGGCCATCCAGGTAGAAAGTGGCCAACCCTTCCTTCGCCAATGCCGCTTGGATCAGGGCCAGCATGGAAGTAAACTGGGAAAAGAGGACCGGGCGCCGCCCAGCGCTGACAGTTTCTCTCACCAGGCTGACGAGCTGCTCCAGCTTTCCTGAGCTGCCGCGATAGTTGTCCACAAAAAGGGATGGATGGCAGCAGATTTGGCGCAGACGGGTGAGTGCAGCCAAAATTTTGATGCGGCCTTTCGCCAATCCTTCTGTGGCCAGTGCTTCCCGGGTCTCTGCTTTGGTTTGCTCCAAATAATGGAGATAGAGCGCCTTCTGCTCCCGGGTCAGCTCCGAAAACTGCACATGTTCGATGCGGGCAGGCAACTCTGTTAATACATCCTGTTTCAGGCGGCGTAAAATAAACGGTTGGATCACTTGACGCACTTGTTGCGTACTAAGCTTGACAAACCTTTGCCGCTTGGGGAACAAGCCGGGCAATACCGCCTGAAGAATGGCCCACAGTTCGTCCAGCCGGTTTTCGATGGGTGTGCCGGTCAGGGCGAAGCGGCGGCTGGCAGTAAGGCTGAGCACCGCGGCAAATGTTTTAGACTGGTAATTTTTGATCTGCTGCGCTTCATCAAGAATCAGCACACTAAAGTTTGTTTCGGCATAAAGCGCCTGGTCCTGGCGCAACAGGGGATAGGACGTGATCCACACCTGGGCCTGTCCACTGCGTTTCATCTTCTGGGCTCTCTCCGACGGTGTGCCGTCAAGAACCGTCACTGCAAGCTGTGGAGCAAACCGCTCCAGTTCATAGCGCCAGTTATAGATTAATGAGGTGGGAGCGACGATCAAGGCTGGTGCGTCGAGCAGGCCTTCTTCCCACTCCGACAGCAGGTAAGCGATGGCTTGCACGGTTTTACCCAGGCCCATTTCATCGGCCAAGATCCCGCCCAGTCCATAGCGGGAAAGGGTTTTAAACCAAGCGAAGCCCTCTTCCTGGTACTCGCGGAGACGGGTTTTTAGGCCGCTGGGCAAATCAAAATGCTGAGTTTCCGGCTGGCGCAGATGGGCCAGGAGTTGGCGAAACGCGCGGCTGTAGTGGGCCATTTGGCGATGCCCCCGGAGCAGCTGGTCGATCTGCCAGGCCCGGAAGAGGGGCAGCCGGACTTTTTCTTTTAACAGCTGATTCAATTCAAGGGACAGGGCGTCGCTGACTTGGCTAGCCACTTGTAACGCCTCTTGATTCAAAGGCATCACCGTGCCGTTGGCAAAACGGACAAAGCGTCGTTTCTCTTTCAATCCGCGCACAATAGCGGCAATGCGCGCTTCATCCAGTCCCTCCAAGTGAAAGTTGATCTCCAGCCAGTCGTTTGTTTCAGGCACATCCACTTCCAGGCGTGCATCCAGCTGTGCCTCGCGTCTCATCCGTTCCAAGGTCTCGTCCAGATAAATGTCCGCCACCGCCTCCAGTTGGGGCAAAGTGTCAAACATCAGCTGATACAAAGCCTCTTCACCTGGCTCAACGGCCAATCCATCTGTTGTGACGGTCAGCGGGGCATTTTCCAGCAGGTCCATCACCCGTTGTTCATGTTCTTGGTCACGGATGACAATCACCTCTTCTGTCACCGGTTTTAATCCTTCGTTATCTAACATGTAGGGCTGGTCGTCATACAAAGGAAAAATGTAAGGGCCGTAATGATGAAACACATTGACACCCACCGGCCCGTCCGGCTTGTGCTGAAAAATATCAATCACGGTCTGGACGGGCTGCCGCACCAGATGCCGGGAAATGGCTTTGTCCACCTCCACTTTGACCACGCCGTCCAGCGGGTTAACAACCTCTTGCAACACTTGTCCCACCAAATCGGGGCCCAAAGGCAGATAGAGTTCCTCTTGCAACTGTCCTGTAAGAGATTGGAGATGGCGCACGGTTTGAAACAGCTGTCTGATCCTGCTCCGGTCTTGTTCAGCAACAGGATAGAAGGTGCCTTCTTTTAACACCAGACCGTAATCCGGAACATTATACCACTGGCGCCATTCGTTCAAATCCAAGGCATAGGAAGCCTGTTCTGTCGTTGCAGGATGATGCGTCACTCTGACGGTTAACGGTAAGGGCTGTTCTTGTTGAAATTTCAATAGGTGTATCATGCGCGCATCCACGTGGTTGGACCCAAAAGGTGAGCGGCAGGCAACAAGCGAATGACGTTCGGACAACAGCGGCAACAGCTCACCAGCGAGTCCGGGTGTAAGTAACAGGTAACGTTTATCTTTAACGATCAGTTGTTCCTCACTGACAAAACGGTATTCAGCAAGATGTTTTTGGATGAGCTGCACAATGTGACGGTCAGATTCTTCCAGTCTGTGCTCCGCCGGATCATATGTGAAACGGGGAGTAAACGGATAAGGTTGTTGCTCAAGATGGTTTAAAAACGAAGCGATGTCTTTGACGACGTACTCCCGCTCCACACCGGCTTTCAATTCCAGCATCAGTGCTGACAGTTCATTATCTGCATAAGTCCGCACAATGCCATGTAGCAGGTAGGTGAGCTTCAGTGTCTGGCGGTCAGAAACGCGCACTGAGTGATTGCCCGCTTGTTCTGGTGTCCTTTTTGGCCCATCCGCTTGGGTGTGGGCAAGCTCACGGAAAGTGTGCACCAACCGCTGAGCCAGATGATGGGTTGGTGACATGCGACTCTGCCACTGATCCTGATACGTTGACCATTCGCTGCCCAGAGCCAAAAGGACCGCAACCTGATGTTTGCACACCCCCCAATTTTCATTGGCTGGACAGTGGCAAAAAACTTGAAAGGCCTGCTCTGTTTCCCGCTCCACATGGACCTCATACCTCTCGTGTTGCCCCTGCACCTTGGCCACCCATGAAGCAGGACCGGTGCGGATGAGTGATTTGACCCGTCCCGATTGGAAATAGCGCACCCCTCTTTGAAAGATTTGTGGTGGATAAGCGTATTCAATATCTTCGATGCTCAGGGGAAAGTGATCAGACAGGTGAATAGGCATGGTTTTACCTCCTGCAGAAAGAATGACAGAGTGGTGCTTCTGTTGCCGCGGTAAGTTTCATCAACCCAGACAAGCCAACCTTTAAGCGCCATGAGCGGCTCTATCCGTTTTCATTGTAACAAAGATCAGCATTAATTTCCTCACATTGCATGCATGGAGAATTCGTTTTATCATTAAGTGAGATTCTAAATGCAGGCTTGGAAAAGAGGGGATTGCATGAAACATTCCATCTATGGACTGACACTGGAACAATTAACAGCTTGGCTGGTGGAACGCGGACAAAAAAGTTTTCGGGCCAAACAAGTGTGGGATTGGTTGTATAAGAAGAGGGTTAAAGACTTCTCTGAAATGAGGAATGTCAATAAAGATTGCCTTCAATTATTACAGGAGCATTTTGTCATCCAGTCATTAAGCGAACAAATCAAGCAGCAATCGGCAGATGGAACGATTAAATTTCTATTTAAATTACCGGACGGTCACATGATTGAAACCGTGTTAATGAGACATCATTATGGTTTGTCGGTATGTGTAACAACGCAAGTCGGTTGTAATATCGGCTGCACTTTTTGCGCTAGTGGTTTATTAAAGAAAAGCCGGGATTTGTCAAGCGGTGAAATCGTGGAACAGATTATCAAGGTTCAGCAGTATCTTGATCAATATGAACAGGGTAACAGAGTCAGTCACGTAGTGGTAATGGGCATTGGTGAACCCTTTGATAATTATGATCACTTGATGGATTTTTTGCGCATCATTAATGACCAAGACGGATTGGCCATCGGCGCCAGGCGTATCACGGTATCCACCAGTGGTATTGTGCCTAAGATTTATCAATTTGCCGATGCCAATTTACAAGTCAACTTAGCGATATCGCTGCATGCCCCTAATGACGAACTGCGCACCCAGATCATGAAAATCAATAGAGCTTATCCCCTGAAAGAGCTTATGCGTGCTTGCCAGTATTATGTGGCCAAAACGAACCGCAGGATTACCTTTGAGTATATCCTTCTAAAAGATGTAAATGATCATGAGCAAGAAGCCCTGCAACTGGCAGATCTCATCGGTGACATGCGGCATCTGGTCTACGTGAATTTAATTCCATATAACCCTGTCGCTGAACATCAGCAATATCAGAGAAGTACGCCACAAGCAGTGCAAGCGTTTTATGAGACGCTAAAAGCGAAAGGGATCAACTGTGGTATCCGTCGGGAGCATGGCACAGACATTGATGCTGCCTGTGGACAGTTACGAAGCAAACAAATCAAAAAAAATGCCGCCCTTTGTTAGGTTGCTTAGTTCGTAAACTTCACTCCCCTTTACACGGAACGGAAAGATCAACTGCTAACCGTGTAAAGGGGTTCATTTTATTCGTTGGGCTATGGAAGGATACGAGAAAGATCTGCTTAACCGTCTGAAAGGCCAGAAGCTTTCGTCCATTGACTTCAAGCCTTACTGGGATGAATTTTATGAATATCTGGATGTATTGAAGACCAGTTTTTACAAATAACGGGAGGGTTGACTATGGCCATCTTAGAAGCCCGTCGCTTAACAAAGAGGTTTGGTCATATTACTGCCTTGGATGGTGTGGACTTGGAAGTGAATGAAGGGGAAATATACGGCTTTATCGGGCCCAACGGAGCGGGAAAATCGACAACGATCCGCATACTGCTGGGATTGCTCAAAGCAGATGGGGGAGAAGCGAAAATTTTTGGCCAAGATGTTTGGCAAGATGCGGTTGATATTCATAAGCGCGTGGCCTATGTACCGGGGGACGTCAATCTGTGGCCCAATCTGACAGGGGGCGAGGTGATCGATTTATTTGTCAAGTTAAGGGGAACGAATAACAAGAGCCGCCGGGAGGAGCTCATTGAAAAATTCAACTTGGATCCATCCAAGAAATGTCATACGTACTCGAAAGGGAACCGGCAGAAAGTGGCTTTGGTTGCGGCCTTTGCAGCGGATGCAGACTTGTATATTTTGGATGAGCCCACATCGGGTCTGGATCCGCTGATGGAAAGAGTGTTTCAGGAATGTGTCCTGGAGGTGAAAAGAGAGGGCAAAAGTGTGCTCTTGTCCAGTCACATTTTGTCCGAGGTTGAAAAATTATGTGATAAGGTGGGCATTATCCGCAAAGGAAAAATCATTGAGTCAGGTGCGTTAAGCGAACTCCGCCACTTGACGCGCACCCATTTGCTTGTGGAGACGAAGCAGCCCATGCAGTCGCTGGGTGAGTTAAAAGGTGTCCATGATATTGTGGTGGAAGGCCCGACAGTCAGGTTCCAAGTCGATACTGAGGAATTGGACAATGTCATCAAATATGTGAGCCAGTTTGGCGTGATCAGATTAGAAAGTGCACCACCGACGCTGGAAGATTTATTTATGCGCTATTACGAAGGAGAGGTGCATGCTGAACGGACAGGAGTGGGAGGTGCGTCCTGATGTCCAAACACTTATATGCCAATACGGGGAAGCTGTCTCGGTTTATCATCCGGCGGGACCGGATTCGTATCCCAGTATGGCTGCTCGCTTTAACGACAGTGACAGTGGCCACTGCAACAGCATTTACTCATTTATATCCTACCCAAGCAGAACGCCAAGCGCTTGCTGAAGTGATGATTAATCCGGCCATGACCGCCATGGTCGGCCCTGGATATGGCTTAGACCATTATACATTAGGGGCCATGATGGCGCACCAAATGTTGGTGTTTACTGCTGTGATCGTGGGGATTATGAATATTTTACTCGTCACGCGCCATACGCGTGCGGACGAAGAACAAGGCCGTATTGAATTGATTCGGTCACTGCCGACGGGACGTCTGTCTCATTTGGCAGCCGCAATTTTAGTTATATGCGGGGTTAATGTGCTGTTGGCCTTGATGCATGGCTTTGGTTTATATCTGTTGAATATAGACAGCATGGATCTGAAGGGTTCATTATTATACGGTGCGACCTTAGGTGCCATTGGCATTTTCTTTGCAGCTGTGACCGCCTTTTTTGCCCAGCTGTCTGAAAGTTCGCGCGGCACGCTGGGCCTGTCGTTTGCTGCGCTCGGTTTGGCCTATATGCTCCGGGCCATTGGTGATGTGAGCAACGAGACACTGTCCTGGTTATCACCGTTTGGCTGGGTTCATGCCACCGAGGTCTATGTCAATAATGTCTGGTGGCCCATCTTGTTAATGCTTGGCACAGCGCTCGTATTTGCCATTCTGGCCTTTTATTTAAATGCCAGACGTGATTTGGAAGCGGGATTTCTGCCCTCGAAACCCGGACGAAAACATGCTTCGCCATTTTTGCAAACGCCTTTGGGTTTGGCGTTAAGGATTCAGCGCACAGGGATGGTGGCCTGGGGAATTGGTTTATTTATATTAGGTGCGTCGTATGGTTCCGTATTGGGGGATACGGAAGCATTTTTTGCAGATAATGAATTAATGCAAGAGTTTTTGAACCCGGTCGAAGGCATGCCCTTAACGGAACAATTTGTAGCCAAGCTGATGTCGGTGATATCAATATTCTGTACCATTCCAGCACTGATGTTCGTGTTTAAATTGAAAGGGGAAGAGAAAAACAACAGGACAGAGCAAGTGTTAGCAAGGGCGGTGTCGCGCACACGGCTGCTGGGGAGCTACTTCATCATTGCCTTTGCCGGCGGACTGCTCATGCTGTCCCTCGCAGCGGCGGGAATGGGGGTTGCGGCAACGGCAGCCATGGACAGCATCCCGTTTGGGACGTTTATGCAAGCGGCATGGGTTTATTTGCCGGCGATGTGGGTGATGATTGGCATGGCCGTTCTGTTCATAGGGGTAGCACCGCAGTTTTCCGGTTTCACTTGGCTGTATTTGATTTACTCCTTTGTCGTTGTCTACTTGGGCGGGCTGTTCCAATTTCCGGATTGGATGGTGAATGTAACACCTTTCAGTCACATTCCGCAGCTGCCTATAGAAGAGATGGCATTTACCCCGGTTATCATGCTGACCGTGATCGCACTGGTGTTGATCGCCAGTGGATTTATCGGCTACAACAAACGGGATATTACGGGATAAATCAAAACCTCCGGCGAATCGCTGGAGGTTTTGTGGAAGAGGGGGAAGCAGACCGTGTCAATCACCTCTTGCAGCTACGCTAAAAAATTAATCAGCGGAATAATTTGCCGTGCCGAAATAAAGAATGTCGGTCGTGTGGTTACCCGGCATTCTTCTTTTTATGCTAGAATTTATGCAAATGTTTCAGAGAAGATGAACGTTCTTAACAGGAGGGGAGCCCATGCTTATTGGCCATATTAAGTCGATCCTCCGCTATCCAGTCAAATCGTTTTCCGGAGAACAAATCAAAAAAACAAACGTGATGCCCTATGGTTTATACGGAGACAGGAGCCATGGTTTAATGGATGAAAACCGGCCAGGGAAATTCCTGACCCTTACGCAATGGCCGGAAATGGTCTGTTACCAAGCCAAGTTCTCTGGCAGGGAGTCATTGGAGGAATATCCACAAGTACAAGTCAAAACGCCGGAAGGGAAGACATTGATATGGGGAGATCAACAACTTATCCAAGAGTTAGAGCAGAGGTCACAGAGAAAGGTGTCACCAGTAAACTATAGGCCTGGCCATGTTCCTTTAGGAGCTATTGAGGAAGAGCATATTCAACTGGTCACTGACGCTTCCCTAACGAGATTAAGTGAGCTATGGGGGCGAGAGGTTGATGTTCGCCGTTTCCGTCCTAACTTTTTGATCCAACTTATTGACTTTGTTCCGTTTATTGAAGATACGTGGATTGGGCGGCGCCTCAAAATTGGAGAACAGGTTGAGCTTGAGGTCCAACGGCACTGTGAACGCTGCATGATTATCACCATTAACCCGGCAGATGGGACCAGGGATCCTTCCTTTTTAAAAACAGTGGTTCGCCACAGACAAAACAGGTTTGGCGTTTATGCAACAGTTGTTAAGACAGGGGTTGTTGTCGAAGGAGATCCTGTTGTGATGATCTAAGTTTGGTGAAAGAGAGTGGTCAACTTGACTTGGGAAGTGCTTAACGTGATCGGAACCATGGCTTTTGCGATCAGTGGAGCGATTGTGGCCATGCGTGAAGAGTATGATCTTTTGGGTGTGTATGTGCTCAGCTTTGTCACGGCGTTCGGCGGGGGAGCGGTACGCAATGTGTTGCTTGGTCTTCCCGTTTCATTGTTGTGGGAACAGCAGGGATTGTTTATCCTTGTTTTTGTAGTTGTCAGTTTGTTTATCCTGCTTCCTCAACTGATCATCAAACCTTGGAACCGGTGGGGTCATTTTTTTGACGCGATTGGCTTGTCGGCTTTTGCGATACAGGGGGCCATGCTGGCCAGCCAGGCCGGGCATTCCTTGGCCGCTGTCATTGTGGCCGCCACGTTAACCGGAACAGGGGGAGGCATTATCCGTGATGTCTTGGTTGGGCGGAAGCCGCTGGTGTTCAGAGACGAAATTTATGCCCTGTGGGCGGCCCTGGCCGGCTTTATTGTTGGGATGGGGTGGGTTATTCCGCCTTGGACTACCTATTTTTTATTTGTGATCGTTGTGGTCTTGCGTATGGTTTCAGTTTTTTATAAGTGGCGGCTGCCAAAAGCAAGGGCGATTCAGACTTCAGAGGAAGAGCGAAGGTCATAGCGAACGTGTGCAGCTGATAAGTATCGGCCGGCCTAAGGGTGCGTTGTTTTGCTGCAGAGATGTCCCTGCTCCCATCTTCACCATTTTATGAGTCAATCTGTCAGTTTGTTGAATATAACAATCATAGTCCACCCGAAAAAAGCAGAAAGGAGACAGGGGCATCTCAAGTGAGAGAAGACCAGCGTCACCCTCTCTTGTATGTGGCCTTGGGGGACTCATTAACAGTGGGCATCGGCACGCTCTTTAAGCCCGGTTTTGTTCAGCAGTATAAGAAAAAGGCTGAACATGCTTTGAAACGGAATATTCAGCTCAAAAGTTATGCCAAAAACGGGACGACATCAACGGATATTCGGCACATCATGTCAAATGCCCAACTACAACACGACCTTCAACGCGCGCATCTTATCACTCTCAGTGTCGGTGGCAATGACTTGCGCAAGGCCTCAAAGCCTTTTTTAAAAACCTGTCATGAAACAGTCTTGCAGCAAGCTCTCAAAGAATTTAGAAGAAACATGTCCCATATTATGACCATGATCAGTACCTTGAAAAAAGATCAGAAACAGGGTTATATCATCCGGTTACTTGAGATCTACAATCCGTACCCGCACTTGAAAGTGGCAGAAAAATGGATAAAAAAATTTAATCAGGAGTTAAAACGGTTTGAAGAGCAGCCGACTGTCAAGGTGATCCCAGTCTATAAGGCCTTTAAAGGTAGGGAAGGCCAAGTGTTGTGGATTGACCGCCTGCACCCCAACGCCAAGGGATATGAAGTGATTGCGGAAGAATTGGATAAAGCAGGCTATTATCCGTTGCTCAAAAAGAAGTCTGACGGCCTCAAGCTTTAAGAGAGGGCCGTTTCTTTTTTAAACGGTGGGAAGTGATAGAGCTGGAACTCTTTCTTTCCATTCTGTGCAACATTTGATGTCCTTTACCCGTCTATGCAGATAAATGGCATGTGATCAATAAGGGGGAAACTATTTTGGTTAAAAAAAGAATGCATACCTGGTATTGTTCATTGGTGATGGCTTTACTGGTCATGATCAGCGGTTGTTCTGCTTCATCCGGGGATATGGCGGGTGAGGCCGGCGATGCAAAATGGATCACCCATGAGGGCCAAGCAGAGAGCGCCGATACGGCCATTGAGCGCTCATCAGCCATCAGGGAAGAAGAGGCGGCAGAAGCAGAGGCGGGAAGTATGGATGGAGACCCAGAGCGTAAAATTATCCGTGAGCAGTATCTCCATCTGGATGTGCAAGATTTGGACCAGACACTGGAGCGAGTCGAAAAACTTGTCAACAGGATATCCGGGGCATATATTGAAAGTGTCGAACAATGGGAGGTGGAGACGCCTCATCGCCAGGCAGAATATCATGCTCATGTGATTTTGCGGTTGCCGGTGGGGCAAGCGGTTTCTTTATTGCAAGAGATAGAAACCTACGGCAATGTGCTTCGCCGTTCGGTTCATGGGCAGGATGTGACCGTGGAATATGTGGATAATGAATCCCGCTTGCGCAACCTGACCAAGCATGAAGAACGTTTGTTAAGCTTATATGATCAGGCTGAAACAATCGAGGATATGTTAAAACTGGAGAAGGAGTTGTCACGGATCAGGGAACAAATTGAAACCATCCAGGGCCGGCAACAGTACCTAGACCGTGTTACATCCACTGTACGGGTCACGCTGGATATAAGGCAAGTAGAGGAAAAGGAATATCTGGGCGCACAAGATAACAAATCCGTTTGGCACGAAGCCTGGGCAGGATTAAAGCAATCGGTGCATAACATTGGGAGGCTGGCTCAGCGGGGATTTGTATTACTGGTTACGCTCATCCCTTATCTGATCATTGTCGCAGTGCTGGGACTTCCAGGTTATATGCTCACCACCCGGCTCTACCGGAAGAGGAAGACAAGGGGGGATTGAGCTTTACGATCCGTCAACTTTCGCTGTCCTGATGGAGCAGTTGGACACGCGCATTAAAAAACGTTTTATATCCCATTTGAACAAATAGGATCACAGTTAACGCCACGCTGCCGGTCACCCCCAGCATGATGGCAATTTGATATTGGACAGCTGTGAGCGGGGAAGCACCGGCTAGAATTTGCCCCGTCATCATCCCGGGCAAAAAGACGATGCCCATGCCTACCATTGAATTAATGGTGGGCAGAATGGCCGAATGAAACGCATGTTTAACAATGGGATCGGTGGCCAGTTGAGGAGTTGCTCCTAGCATAAGGGCTGCTTCTATCCGTTGCTGTTCAGATTTCATCCCTTCTACTAGCCGGTCTACCCCTTAAAGCCATGTTCCTGCTTTAATTGTTCGTACATCTTCTTGCTTGTCCGCCGTTGTTTTCTTGGCAGTTTGGCGTCCTCCTCCAGCCAGTCATCAATGATTTGACCGTATCCTTCTTCCTCCATCATTCCCCGTTTTCTCTTTATTTTTTGTCTGACCGAAATGTCTCCATCCGCATATTTCTGGACTGTTCTCCAGTTAAATCCCGTCCTGCGGACAATTTCGGAAAGCGATAACCCTTTCTTTTCACGCAAATGTTTGATATGATTAATTTCAGGCATTGCTAGCATCCTTTCATTACCTCCACTGTTTTGTTCTTCACAACCTTAAACAGTAGAGGGTATTTTAGGAGCTGGCAAGCCTTTTTTTATGCCATGAAGCTCTGCACTTTTTTGTTGCAGAACTCTGTACTTTCATTTTGCACTAAACAGGGGGCAGGACAGCGTGTAAAGCAGACCATTCAAAGGTTCTTGGAGAGAAAGTTAAAGCTCAAAATCAACGTGGAAAAAAGTGTGGTCGATCGCCCTTGGCGAAGAAAGTTCCTTGGTTTCAGTTTCACTCCGCAATGTGAAGCCTGTATACGACTCGCCCCAAAGTCCATTCAACGTTTCAAACAGAAAATAAGACAATTGACAAACCCGAACTGGAGCATAGCAATGGAGGAAAGAATAGAGAAGCTCAATCAATATATGATGGGGTGGATTGGCTATTTTGCCTTGATCGAGACACCTAGCCGACTCTGCCGGAAAGTGAGTTAAGTTCTAAAAGAAAGTCGTGTCCAAACGGCTAATCAACAACTCCATTTGGGCATAATTTTCACAAACATTCGTTATTTTCGCTAAACTATTTTTACTTGAATCTTCTAGTCACATATTCTGCTGACACTTCACTTAGTGAGCTAAAATTAGTTCGTTCCCGTCCAATTTAAAAATCAAAAAAGCATGCCGTTTCATGAGTGGTTATCCTCGTGAAATCGGCACGCTTAACCTCCGCATAGGTTATAAATTTTAGTCGAACACAAACAGTAAAAAAACGACATATATAATCATGTTCATAGGCATAACGAATAGATACATCTTTTTTGCTTTCTCTTTCCTCTCATATCCAGCTTTATTGAACAAGTATTCTATGAAAAATGTAGATACACTTATAACGAATGTCACAAATATATACGGAATAACATTACTATCATAAAAATTAGTTGGGATTGGAGAAAGCATTACTAGTAACAATAATAAATTGGTCGAAATAATGTACCTATCTAAGAAGTTCATAACCAATTGAGTTAACCTCCTATACTATGGGCACATTAGTGCTCCGCCTACCCAAATAGCTCCAGTTACAGCTGTAATAGCAAGTAGAGCTGGTGTAGTCGCTACTCCTAGAATCATCATGGCTGCTTGCATGTGAATTCCGTGAAATAAACCCAAAGCAGATAGTGCCGCAGAACATAAACTGAAACTCATAGTACCGTATTGTAGTTCCCCTTGTGCCATTAATTCGAGGTTGTTTTTAAGTACGCTATTTACATGCTCAATATCCTTTTTAATTTCTTCTAAGCTGACATCAGAAGAAATGTCCTGCAATGCGTTTGCTAGCTGATCTTCGTTTACAAATAAAAATTGATTTGCTTTTTCGTCAAATATTAAGTGTTCTGCTACCACTTCCCCTATCAGTATGTCTTCTGGAGTAGCATAGTCATCATCATTTGTGTGGACGTTCTGTGCAAAAACACTCCCAACTCCTACGTTCCCGCTTGCGAATCTTTTCATTCAACCGCTCGACGCTGTTGGTGGTACGGAGACGCTTTCTGTACTTCTCAGGGAAAGCCAAAACGGCGGTGGCATCCTCAAACCCGTTTTCCAAAATGCGCATGGCTTTAGGCGCTTTCTCTTCAAACGCTTTCAGGGTTTCGTTGAGCAGTCATTGGGCTGTTTGGCTATCGGCTGCATCTAGAATGCGTCGGACATGGCCATGAACTTCGTCTCTTAGCGCTTTTGGTGTGGCATCCAGGATATTGCGCATCAAATGGGTCTGGCAGCGTTGCCAAGTCACTCCCTGGAAGTGTTGGCGAATGGCCCGGACTAACCCGCCATGGTCATCAGAGGTGATCAAATCGACACCACCAAGACCACATTGTTTTAACCCACTGAAAAATTCGCTCCAGCTTGCTTCCGATTCCGTGTCAGCGGTCATGATTCCCAAGACTTCCCGGTAACCGTCCGTGTTGACACCGATTCCTATCATCACGCCTCTGGACCGTACCCGGCCATTCTCACGGACTTTGAGGGTCAACGCATCCACCAGCACAAACGGAAATGAGCTGCCAGACAGTGGACGATGATTCCAGGCTTCCACAAGGGGATCAAGCCTTTTGCACAGGTCTGAAACGGTGGACTTGGAAAAATGAGTGCCGCAAAGCTCTTCGGTAATCTGAGTCACTTTACGTGTGGAAACCCCTACCGGGGATGAAGAAGCATGGCTTCCTCTCTTAGATGAAAAAGTCTCTCTATAACTAAAACGACTTAAAGGGGCTGCATATGACGATTTTTTTCACTTTTTTTAAAAATAAATTTCGACATTTTTTTGCACAACACCATTGCGTGGCTATATTAGGATTTTAATATAGGGAACCTTTTACTAGAAAGTACGTTTTAATAGATAGAAGTTTAAATATATTACAGGAGAGGGTATACGTGGAGCAAGAACAATGGTTGTATCTCTTACGCAATAATTTCAATGAATTAGACCACGGCGCCCAAAAATGGGTCTATACAGCTTTTCGAGATTTAGTCTATCGAGATATTTTCTTTATAACACGCAATCATGAACTGACCACAGATGTTGTACAGGAGGCGTTTTACAAGGTAATCGAAAAAGCCCCACAACTGAAAGACACGACATATTTAAAAGCTTGGATCATTAAAATAGCTCGGAATCATGCTTATGATTTATACAAAAAAAATGAAAAATATCGTCACCAGCCTCAAGTCGTTATAGATATGGAGGCTCCTTTTTTACCCCCTTCGGTGGCTGAACAAGTGGAAGATCAGATTCGGAATGAGATTCTACATGAAACCATGAACGAGTTAAAGCCCGTGTATCGTCAAGCCTTGTTTATGTATTACATCGAGGAAAAACCGTATAACGAAATTTCACAGAAGCTAGGTACAACGAAGCAAGCTCTAGCTCAAATAATGGTCAGAGCAAGAAAAAAATTATACCACTACTTTTCAAAAAGATGGGTTGATGTTGATGAGTGACGAATTCAAACATAACGATGAACAATTAAAAAAATGGCTGAAGCAAGTCCACCAAGACGTGGAGATTCCAGACGGCATGGAATCTTGGCTTGAGGATAAAGCATATCTGGATAAGAAGAAAAGGCGAAAACGATGGATGAAGCGACTCCAAATGGACGCGTTGGTCGCCTGTATGTCTTTGCTGATTAGTTTTTTCATGACTACCGATTTGTCGAAAGCTTATTCTCAATTCCAAGGGTTTGTAAAAAAAGTGCAGGAGAATATTGTTGAGATTTTCTTTGATGATCCAGAGCCGCATATTGAAGAAAGTGCAGAGGCTAAAACGTCACCGCCTCCCTTAGCTGTAGTTACAACCCCCACAGAGGGATTACAGCCAGAGGACACAAGCTTGGAGAAGCGCGGCAAAAGATCGCCTTCCATTTTTAGCCGTTCCCGCTTACACACCCGAAGGATACGAGCTTGATATTGTCCGTATCTATCAGGACACCGATGGGGAATACCGAACAGCTTTTATGGAGTATGTTAATGAAGCCGGGCTGATTATTCAATTGAACCAGCGTCTGTTATATGAACACTCCACGCCAGCGACAACAAGGGTTACTCAAGATTCGACTATTAAAGATATTGTTTTAAATGGACAGACGGCAATTATGATGATTCACGACAATGATATTATCCATCTGGAATGGCTAACAGCCGACCAAATTAAAATGTCTGTATTTGGGCTTTTGCCAGCGGACGAAATGATCTTATTAGCAGAATCGCTACAATAAAAAAATAGCAACAGGAGCATCCCTGCTACTATTTTTTTGTACGCCCGGCATGGGTGCGTGACTATAGGGTGAAAGTCCCGAGTACCTGAGTAAGGGACGCCTGAAAAGGGAAGGACCGAACGTCAATTCAGGGATGAATCAGACTCTTTCGAGACGCAGTGCGTTGAAGCAGAATTCCTGACGGAACTCCTCCAAGGAAGGATGGGTGAAGCCCGGAGGGCCTTGGAATGAGGGCTGAGCATTGCCCGGTAAGACCTGACACCTCATCCCGCGAAAGGAGAAATATCTCGATGGCTTTGTTGGAGAACATCTTATCACGGCCAAATTTAACCAAAGCACTCAAACGTGTGGAGGCTAACAAAGGCGCTCCCGGCATCGATGGGGTTTCAACTGAACACCTCCGAGATTATCTCCGGGAGCACTGGCCAGCCATTAAACAAAAGCTGCTGGAGGGGACCTACCAGCCAGCACCTGTCCTCAAGGTCGAAATCCCGAAACCTGACGGAGGTGTGAGGCAGCTAGGTATCCCCACCGTGGTCGATCGACTGATCCAACAGGCCATCCTCCAAGTCCTTACACCGATCTTCGATCCTCACTTCTCAGACCATAGTTTTGGTTTCAGGCCTGGACGGAGGGCGCATAGTGCGGTCAGACAGGCTCAGCGTTATATCCGGAAAGGATATAGACATGTGGTTGATATAGACTTGGAAAAGTTCTTTGACCGCATCAACCATGACATTCTGATGAGCCGAGTGGCGAGAAGGGTCAAAGATAAACGAGTCCTGAAACTGATCAGAGCCTATTTACAAGCGGTCATGATGCTGAATGGGGTCTCTTTTCGCTCTGAAGAGGGGACGCCGCAAGGCGGCCCGCTAAGCCCTTTACTGGCCAACATCCTTCTGGATGATCTGGATAAGGAATTGGAGAAACGGGGTTTACACTTCTGTCGCTATGCCGATGATTGCAACATCTATGTCCGTAGCAGACGTGCGGGACAACGAGTGAAACAAAGTATTCAAAGGTTCTTGGAGAGAAAGTTAAAGCTCAAAGTCAACGAGGAGAAAAGCGCGGTCGATCGCCCTAGGCGAAGAAAGTTCCTTGGTTTTAGCTTCACTCCGCAACGTGAAGCCCGCATACGACTCGCTCCAAAGTCCATTCTACGCTTCAAACAGAAAATAAGACAATTGACAAACCCGAAATGGATCAGGAGAAGGCTAAGGATGTGCAAATGGCAACAATGGAAACGAGTCAGAACCCGTATACGTGAACTAAGAGCCCTGGGACTTAAAGAACACGAAGTGTTCGAAATCGCCAATACCCGTAAAGGAGCATGGCGAACGACCAAGACACCTCAATTGCATAAAGCCCTCAGCAAAGCCTACTGGCTTGCGCAAGGGCTTAGGAGTTTAA
>NZ_BMKZ01000040.1 GCF_014644735.1 Caldalkalibacillus thermarum
CGCACCCTAGGTCTGTAAGATATCCACAAAACTGAAAAAGGATGTAAGGGATTTTGTCGAAAAATATTTTTTGGACACCCCTGAGAGGCCGAAAAGCCTTGATAGATCAACATTTCTAGAGGGAGGATCCCCTTTGCAACTGACAAAAGATTCAAAACATCTGGTAGCTACTTTTTCCATTGTGGGCTTTGATCCAGAGACGCAAGAGTTGGGTATTGCTGTTCAATCCAAGTTTTTGGGTGTTGGAGCGGTTGTGCCTTGGGCCAAAGCGGGCGTAGGCGCGATCGCGACCCAGTCCTTTGCCAACACCTCTTATGGACCTAAAGGGCTGGCTTTGCTGGAATCAGGTTTATCTGCCCAGGAAACACTGGATAAGCTGGTGGCAGAAGATGAGGGACGGATGATGCGGCAGGTGGGCATTGTAGATGCACAAGGCAGAGCGGCCACTTTTACAGGGGATGCCTGTTACGAATGGGCCGGGGGTCAAACAGGTCCAAACTACGCTGCACAAGGTAATATTCTGGTGGGCAGAGAAACCGTGGAAGCCATGGGGCAAACCTTTGAACAATCCCAAGGTTCGCTGGCGGAGCGGCTGCTTCAAGCCCTTGAAGCGGGGCAAAGAGCTGGCGGTGACAAGCGCGGGCAACAGTCTGCAGCCTTGCTGGTGGTAAAGGAAAAAGGCGGCTATGCCGGGTTTAACGACCGGGCCATTGATCTGCGCGTGGATGATCATCCTGAACCAATCAAAGAACTGTTCCGCTTGTACCATTTGCATCAGTTGTATTTTAACAAGCCTAAGCCAGAGGATATTGTTCCCATTGAGGGTGAAATACGTGAAGGGTTGCTGAACGGCTTAAGGCGTTTGGGCTACCTTAAACCGGAAGCGCGTGATTCCGATGCGGAGCTTTTCCAGGCGCTGACCGCCTTTATTCATACGGAAAACTTTGAAGCAAGGGAGCAGGAGAGAGGTAAAATTGATTTGGCGGTATACCGTTATTTACTGAGAAAAGCGGATGCATAGTTTTCAAAGTGTTTTATTGTTTAATATAAAACAGATAAAATGGAATTAAGATGGTGTCCGGCGTTGTTTCTGCTAAGCACAGAAATTGCCAGAGGCACTGTTGATGAGGTGAGATCCCCTTGTTGAGCTGAGCGGAGCAGAGCACTTTGAACAAGGGGGTATTTTTTTATGTATCAAGCAGAACCGTTTAGGATCAAAATGGTGGAACCAATTCGCCTTTTGCCCAGAGAAGTACGGATACAGAAGATGGAGGAGGCTGGGTACAATCCTTTCGCCTTACAGTCGGCTGATGTGTTTATTGATCTGTTGACCGACAGCGGGACTGGCGCGATGAGTGACCGGCAATGGGCAGCGTTGATGAGGGGAGATGAAGCTTATGCCGGCAGCCGCAGTTACCAGCACTTAAAGGAAGTGAGCCAACAGCTGTTTGGACACCGTTATATTTTGCCTGTCCACCAGGGCCGGGGAGCGGAACAAGTGTTGTTTCCCTTGTTAATCAACGAGGCTAAGCCGTTGGTGTTGGGCAATATGCACTTTGATACCACCCGTGCTCACATTCAATTGGCTGGCGGGGAAGGCATCGACTTGGTGATTGAGGAGGCCTACCAGAGCGCGAACCCTCATCCGTTTAAGGGTAACATTGATCTCACCCAGTTATCCGCCTATCTGGAAAAAGAAGGTGACCGTGTGGCCATGATCATTATGACCGTCACCTGCAATGGGGCGGGTGGGCAGCCTGTTTCCATGGCCAACCTGAAGGAGGCTTATCAGCTAGCCCGGAAGTATCATGTTCCGCTTATTTTGGATGCGGCCCGCTTTGCTGAAAACGCCTATTTTATCCGCCAGCGTGAAGAAGGGTATACTCACAAAACCATCGCGGAAATTGTGAGGGAAATGTTCCGCTATTGTGATGGGTTTACCATGAGTGCTAAAAAGGACGGATTGGTCAATATCGGCGGTTTACTGGGCATTAAGGAGAACGAGGAGTGGGCTTTAGAGTGCCAAGCCAGGCTGGTCGCCTATGAGGGGTTTCCCACCTATGGCGGTTTGGCCGGGCGGGATATGGAAGCCTTGGCCGTGGGCCTGACCGAGGTGATCGAACCGGAATATCTTGAACAGCGGATCGGACAGGTGAGGCGCTTAGGTGAGGATTTAATCAAGCGAGGGATTCCTATTCAGCAGCCGGTGGGGGGCCATGCGCTCTTTGTTGATGCGGGTCAGGTGTATCCCCACATTCCCAAGGACCAGTTTCCGGCCCAGGTCCTGGCTTTCCAGTTGTATATGGCAGCGGGTGTCCGGGGAGTGGAAATTGGCTCTTTACTTTACGGCCGCCACCCTCAAACCGGGGCAGATGGATGCTCACCGGTGGAGTTTTTACGTCTGGCCATCCCCAGGCGCACGTATACGGATAACCACATGCGCGTGGTGGCTGAGGGTCTGTCAGCAGTGATGGAAGAAGCCGGGCAGCACAAGGGGTTACAGTTGGAATATGAAGCCCCCATTCTGCGCCATTTTACAGCCCGGTTAAAGCCCGTTTCTTTATGATGATAGACAAAACCTGAGCTGCTATGATAGATTGACAGATAGTAATAATTTATAGAAGGAACAACTTTACTTGGAGAGAAAGGGGCTGTCAAATGGGAGAAAGTCTACAGGCCACCGAACAAAGCAGTAAACAATACACGCAACCTGCACCGGATCAGACGACTAGCCCCAACCAGCCTACTTACCGTTTTGTGGTGCTGGTGGTGATGGTGGGTATTGCCGGCTTTTCCCAGGGCATGTTGTTGCCTGTCCTGGCCGTGATGTTGGAGGGCATCGGTGTCCCTCCGGCGCTTAACGGATTGAATGCCGCCGCCCTGTACATTGGTATTCTGCTGGCCTCGCCTTTCATTGAAGCACCGGTGCGCAAATATGGCTACAAACCGGTGATTGTGACCGGATTAACGCTGGTGTTGGTTTCTATTATTCTATTTCCTTTTTGGCAAGTGTTTTGGTTCTGGTTCATGCTGCGGGTCATTGTCGGCATGGGAGACAATATGATTCACTTTGCCACTCAAGTGTGGATCACCTCCACCAGCCCGCCTGAGAAAAGGGGACGCCAGATTGCCATTTATGGCTTGGCCTTTGGATTGGGATTTGGCATCGGCCCCTTGATGATGCACCTGTTAACCATTAATGAACTGTTGCCTTTTGTTGTGGCGACGGTCACCAATGTTTTAGCCTGGCTGATGCTCATCACGCTGCGCAATGAGCGGCCGGAGTCCCATGTAGAAACCGCATCCGGTCTTGGGACTTGGCAGCGTTATCGCATTGTGTTTAAGCGTTGTTGGTTTGCGTTGTTGCCTTGTTTTGGGTATGGGTTTTTGGAGGCTGCGCTGCATGGCAACTTTCCGGTTTATGCTTTGCGGTCGGGGATAGATATTAGCTGGAGCGCGATCCTCCTGACTTCGTTTGTAGCTGGCAGTCTAATCACACAATTGCCGCTAGGAATTTTAAGCGACCGTATTGGGCGCCGTCGCTTGCTGTTGATCGTCACCGGAACGGGGGCGTTAACATTTATCAGTTCGGTGCTTGTAGAACATAATATGTGGTTGCTGCTGGGCACTTTTGCCATTACGGGTGCCCTGATTGGCTCCTTGTTCTCACTGGGCATTGCCTATCTGGCTGATCTGTTGCCCAAAAGTCTTTTACCCACGGCCAATGTGCTGGCTGGCATTTGTTTTGCTATAGGCAGCATTGTCGGTCCGCTCGTTGGGGGATTATTCATTCAGTGGTTTGCCAAGGGCAGTCTGTACTATGCGATTGGGGGCATGCTGTTGTTTATCTTCATCAGCGGTCTGGGATTCAAGGAGCAAAGGAGGTTCACCTGATGCAGGCAAGCGGTATGATCAAGGGTTTGAGCCATGAATACGGGGATCCCATTCAATACTATTTGGCCTTGGGGGAGGGGACTCTTCCCCTGAACCAAGTGTTGGGGGAAGCGCTTCGCCTTCAGTTTACAGGTGAAATAGAGTGTGTCTATTGCGGGCGTAAAATTAAAAAAACGTATAACCATGGTTCGTGCTATGTCTGTTTTAAAAAGCGGCCTGAAAATGATTTGTGCATTGTCAAGCCCAGCCTGTGCCATTTTGAAGAAGGGACATGCCGCGATGCGGCGTTTGGAGAACAGCACTGCATGATCCCCCATTATGTCTATTTGGCTGTAAGCAGTGACGTGAAAGTGGGGTTAACCCGTAAGAACAATGAGCTGAAGCGTTGGGCTGATCAGGGAGCCATCAAAGCCATCCCCATTGCCGAAGTCCCTAACCGCAAAACAGCGGGAGAGCTGGAAGAGGCCCTGGCTGATTATTTGCCGGATAAAACAAACTGGCGCAAAATGCTCAAGGGTGAAATTAACGATGTGGATCTCAAGCAGGTCCGGGACGAAGTGTTAAGGCTTGTGCCGGAGTCTTTTAGGCATTATATCCTGACTGAAGAGGAAATTGTCCAATTGACCTATCCCGTTCTGGAAGAAGTGGGTCAAATCAAATCTTACAATTTGGACAAGCAGCCTCAGATTGAGGACCGGCTGATCGGCATTAAAGGCCAGTACCTGCTGTTTGCTGGGGGCGTGATTAATATCAAGAAGTACTGTGGGTATCATGTGCATGTGAAGGTTGTCTAAACAGGAGGGATACGATGATTTATGAGCTGAAAATAAGGTTAAAAGGATCCAGACCACCAGCGTGGTGTCGTATACTGGTAGACCGGGAGATCACCTTTGCCCAGTTACATCATATCATGCAACTAGTGATTGACCCTGATGACATCCATTTACACCAGTTTGAAGTGCGGCATATTCCTGAGTCCAAATGGGAGCAACTTGAAAGCAAGTTTGACAGACAGGATGATGATTGGCTTGGTTCACTTCCCCCTGGTGGGGATAAGGTGCTGATTGGCAGTCAGGAGATCAAGGGAATTGATTTGTTCGGACAGACTCTCGTGTTGGATGAAAAACAGGAAAAGCTGGGAGAATGGCTGCCAGAAGTGGGAGACACTTGTGTCTACACCTATGATTTTGGTCTGGGGTGGCAATATGTACTGGAAGTCAAAGCTGTTCTGGCTCCACAAAGGAAAAAGGTCTATCCATACTGCACGAAGGCCAAATGGCTTCCTGAAAAGGACAAGACGGCCAATCTGCAGTGGCAGAAAAAGTTGAACAGGACTTTTGCCCAATGGGAAAAAGATTTAAACAGTCCCCAATTTCTACTGCAAAAGGCCCAAATGTCTTCAGATTCCTCATGGCCGGACAGAACTGCCCAGACAGCGGAGGCAGATGAACAGGATCTTATCTGGCGCCAGCTGTTTGAAGCGGCTAATCAGTATAAGGCGCTGGCCCCATGGCAATGGATGTCTGATTTAGATAATTTCGCTATCGTGGACGGACAAACGGGACAGACGGGTTACTGTTGTGTGTTAGGTGAGGGCGCTGGTGTGTTTGGTTTCCTTGTATTATTGGGTGACCAAGGTTTGCGTTCGCTGATTGTCATCCAACACGAACTCGATTCAGAGTTGGATCTGTTTCTGATGCAAAGAGGTCTGATACTTTCTTTTGAAAACCGCAACAAGTTGACTGACCCTGATTACCAGTTGATCAAAAGGTTGGGGTTCAAATACAGGGGAAGGCATCAATGGCCGGTATTCAGAGATTACACACCTGGATTTGTCCCCTGGTACATCAATGAAGATGACGCCCGGCTTATGACCCGGGTCTTACACCAGGCCATCCACGTTTGCCAACGGGTTAAAGAATATCCAGTCTTGTTAGACACACCAAAGAACACCATGTTTGCCCGTTTATCTGTTAAAGAGGGAGAAAGCTGGGTCTGGCAGGATGGCACTGTGGATGTTAGTGTGAACTTAGGGACGTTAGAAGAAGCGTACCGCCAGACCTTGGTGCAAAAAGCACAGGACCGCTTGGATCAGATCGCTTGGCAGAGGGTGCGCAAACGTTATCAACGGCGAAAGCACAAACTGATTTGCCATGTTGATTATATGCCCACACCTGTGCAGGAGCGCAAAGGGGAGCGTCCCTATTTGCCCACTTTGTCGTTGTTTCTTGATGGGAAAAATGGAATGATTATCAGCTATGCCTTAGCTCACCACGATGATGAACTTGAGAAGTTGCACGCAGAATTATACCGTTTAATTGAGCGATTGGGTTATATTCCTGACACGATTCTGGTCGGTGGAGATAAGGCTTATGCCTACTTACAACCTGTTTGCCAACTGCTAAGGATTAAATTAGAAAAGCGGTATCTGCCTGTGCTGCAAGAGGTGAAATCGTTGATCGCAGAATTTAATCCTCATTTGTTTTCCAACTAATCCCATACGCCTTCAACTTCTTATATAAGGTTGCCCGGGAAATGCCCAGTTTTTTGGCTGCAGCACTTTTGTTGCCGTATGTTTCTTGCAAGGCTTGTTCAATGCGCTGTTTTTCCAATGCTGCTTTCTCTGCTTGCAACGGATGTTGGTTGACGGTGGCAAGATGTGTCATTGGTTTGGTTACCAAGGCGGATGGACGGCCGGCTTTGGTTTCGGCGACAGGAAACAGGCGGCGGACATCCTCTTGGTTGATTTGGTTACCGTCTGTCAAAATAATCAAGCGCTCCACCACATTGCGCAGCTGGCGGATGTTGCCTGGCCAGTGGTACTGGAGAAACAGGGCTATCACCTGGCTGTCCAAAGAAGGGGTTGGCTTCTGGTACTTGGCCGCAAATTCATTGACGAACATTTGCACCAGCTCCGGGATATCTTCCAGCCGCTCGCGAAGGGGAGGGATAGACAGCGACACCACATTGAGGCGGTAATACAAGTCTTCCCTGAAAGAGCCTTCAGCTACCATTTGCTCCAGGTTGCGGTTAGAGGCAGCCAGTACCCGGATGTTAACGGGAATGGGTTTCGTTCCCCCAATACGGTACACTTCCCGCTCTTGCAAAACGCGCAACAGCTTCACTTGCATCTCCATGGGCAGTTCCCCAACTTCGTCCAAAAAGAGTGTCCCGCCATTGGCCAACTCTATCTTCCCTTTTTTTCCTTCTTTTGTTGCCCCGGTAAATGCCCCTGCTTCGTAGCCGAACAATTCACTTTCAAACAAGGCAAGAGGGATGGCGCCGCAATTGATGGGCACAAAGGGCTTATGATGGCGCAGGCTGGCTTCATGGATGGCCCGGGCAAAAAGTTCTTTGCCCACGCCGCTTTCCCCAGTAATCAGTACCGTGGCATCGGTTTTGGCTACCTTCATTGCCAGCTGGATGGCCTCCTGAATGGCACGGCTTTTTCCTTTGATCCGTGAAAAGGGGCTTTCCGCATGGTTTTGAGAAACCGCGCTTTTGAGTTGATCAAGCTGCAGGGAAGCGTCAGACAACTCCTCATTTAACTTCACCAGTTGGGAGATGTCCTGTTCCACAGCAATCGCCCCGATTAAGCGTCCCTCGTCATCATATACAGGCGCGGAATTAATTAAAACATGTTTATCCGGGCGGGGACGGTGGTAAATACTTCTTACCGGCTGTTCTGTTTCCAGCATTTTGAGCACCACCAGATCCTCTTGGCGGAAGAAATCTTTAATCTTTCTGCCAATAATCTCTTCCTGTTTGATTTGATAGGTTCGTTCCGCCGCCATATTCCAAAATAATACCTCCCCCTCCACATTGACCATGGTAATCGCTTCATTGCTTGTGTACTTTAACACTTCTAAAAAATAACGGGCCTGCTTGTCCATGCGTGGATCCATGTTGCTCGCCTTCCTTTCAGCCGTATAACAGCAAAATGTCTCATAAATTAACACAATGTATACAAAAATGTAAACAAATTAAACACCATATGTCAATAAGTAAATACAAAAGTGGTGGCAGATCATAGGATTTTGACACTTTGGTGAACCTAATAAAGCTGGCATGTATTTTGCAAATAAAAGAGTGAAAGTTTTTTTAACATCCAGACATGGGGCGGTGATGATCATACCTCCCCATTGGCGGAAAAGGAGGGGACAACATGGAACAAGCGCTGAAAAACTTTTTCCTGTTTATGGCCAAAAACAAAACATTTAATCGGTTGGCCAAAAAATATGGTTTGGCTTTGGGGGCCCGCCGTTTCGTGGCCGGGGAAACCTTGCAGGACGCCCTCGGCGTGGTTCGCGAGCTCAATGACAAAGGCTTAATGGCCACCGTGGATCATTTGGGGGAATTTGTCTTACATGAACAGGAAGCCAATGAAATGGCTGAGCATTGTATTGCTGCCCTGGAAGGGATGGCCCGGGAAAAACTGGACTGTAATCTCTCCCTTAAACTGACATCCATGGGGTTAGATATATCCAAAGAGTTATGTTTGGCCAACATGCGCCGCATTATGGATGTGGCTCAGAAGCTGGGCATCTTTGTGCGCATCGATATGGAAGATTACGCCCATCTGGAAGACACCCTGGACATCTTCAAAACTTTGCGCCAAACCTATGACAACGTGGGTACGGTAATCCAGGCCTACTTATATCGCAGTGCAGATGACGTAGAGGACCTGGCGCGGTTGAACTCCAATTTACGCTTGGTGAAGGGAGCCTATAAAGAGTCTCCTGAAGTTGCTTATCCCGATAAACGGGACGTGGATGAAAACTTCAAAAAACTGATTCGCCTGCAGTTGGAAAATGGCTGTTACGCTGCTGTCGCCACACATGACGAGGAGATTATCGAGTTTACCAAACAATGGGTGAAAGAGAACAACATTGCCAACGACCGGTTTGAGTTTCAGATGTTATACGGTATCCGTTCTGAGCTGCAGCTGCGCTTGGTTGAGGAAGGCTACCGCGTGCGTGTCTACGTGCCCTATGGCAACGACTGGTACGGCTATTTTATGCGCCGTCTGGCGGAACGGCCGGCCAATGTCGCTTTTGTCCTAAAGGGCATGTTTAAAAAATAAAGCTTATATAATTGCTTTCACGAAAAACCCATTAAAAACTTTGAAGAGAGGATGGTTCCCATGTTAGAAGCATTTAGACCAGAACCTTTCACCAATTTTCAGGATGAACAGAACCGGGCTGCTTTTCATGCTGCGCTGAAAAAAGTGGAGGAAGAACTGGGGAAGGATTATCCGCTGATTATTGGCGGGGAACGGATCACCACAGAGCAGAAAATTGTATCCGTTAACCCTTCCAAGAAGGCGGAAGTGGTCGGACGCGTCTCCAAAGCAGACCAAGCTTTGGCCGAAAAAGCGATTCAAACGGCTGCGCGCACCTTTGAAGAGTGGAAACGGGTGCCTGCTGAGGCCCGGGCCCGTTACCTGTTTAAAGTAGCGGCCCTGTTGAGACGGCGCAAACATGAGTTTTCCGCCTGGCTGGTCAAGGAAGCAGGAAAGTCATGGGTCGAAGCGGATGCAGACACAGCTGAAGCGATTGATTTCCTGGAGTATTACGGCCGGGACATGATCCGTCTGGCTCAGCCGCAGGAGCTGACCCGTTTGCCTGGTGAAGATAATGAGGCTTTCTACATTCCGTTAGGCGTGGGTATTGTCATTCCGCCCTGGAACTTCCCGCTGGCCATTATGTGCGGCATGACTGTTTCATCCATTGTCACCGGTAATACAGTCGTGTTAAAACCGGCCAGTGCCACTCCGGTGATCGCCTATAAATTTATGGAGCTGTTAGAGGAAGCCGGGCTTCCTGCTGGTGTGGTCAACTACTTGCCAGGAAGCGGTGCCGAAGTAGGCGATTACCTGGTTGAACATCCCCAAACCCGCTTTATTACCTTTACCGGATCCCGGGATGTAGGGTTGCGCATCAACGAACTGGCCGCCAAGCGTTCCGACAAGCAAAAATGGATCAAGCGTGTGGTGGCCGAAATGGGAGGCAAAAACGCCGTCATTGTAGACAAAGAGGCTGATCTGGAAGCGGCTGCCCAAGGCATTGTGGTTTCCGCTTTTGGCTTCTCGGGCCAAAAATGTTCTGCCGGTTCTCGGGCGATTGTTCTGGAAGAAGTGTATGATCGGGTTCTGGAACTGGTCGTTGAAAAAACGAAGCAGTTAAAAGTGGGCGATGTGAGCAATCCTGATGTTTTTACAGGCCCAGTCATTGATGAAGCGGCCCAAAACAAGATCCTGGAGTACATTGAAATCGGCAAGCAGGAAGGCCGTTTGTTGGTCGGGGGTGAAAAGGGTTCTGACGAAGGTTTCTTTGTCCAGCCGACCATCTTTGCCGATGTGGATCCCAATGCCCGCATTGCCCAGGAAGAGATTTTCGGTCCGGTGGTGGCCTTTATCAAAGCCAAAGATTTTGACCACGCTTTAGAAATTGCCAACAACACCGAGTATGGTTTAACCGGTTCCGTCTACTCCCGCAACCGTTTCAATCTGGAAAAGGCAAGGGAAGAGTTTTATGTCGGCAATCTGTATTTCAACCGCAAATCGACCGGTGCCATCGTCGGCGTCCATCCGTTTGGCGGCTTTAACATGTCCGGCACTAACGCCAAAACAGGGGATCAGGATTATCTCTTAAACTTCCTATTGAAAAAAGCCGTTTCTGAAGTTTTGTAAGGTACGAATGTACTAATGTTAAAATAAATGCGTAAAAAATGGTTATTACTGTAATTTCAGAAAAACACTATATGCATATAAAAAAGTGATATAATAAGGTTGGAGAGCAACCCCAGAGGTGCTCTCCAATCCCCACTTTTTATTCGCAAGATGCAGAATTTTTTCAGGAAAAGATTAAGCCGGTATTTTAGGTTTAGGTATGGGGAATAGGGTGTGTATAAATGTTATTAATAACCTTAATTGGACAAGAAAGGAGAAGAGAGTATGGAAGCGTTTTCCCTGACGCCAGCAACCTGGTTTTGGCTGGTTGTGCCTATGCCCTTGTTAATTGTCTGGGCCATTTGGACGTATGTGAAAGAGGGAGGGAGTGAAGAGTAGTGAGTGCAACCTATTTGACGTTTCTCGCCTATCTCATCGGAATGTTAATTATTGGGATTTATACGTATCGCCTGACCAATACTTTATCCGACTATGTTCTGGGGGGAAGAAAATTAAACAGCTGGGTGGCAGCCTTGTCGGCTCAGGCCAGTGATATGAGCGGCTGGTTGCTCTTAGGCTTGCCCGGTGCTGCGTATGCGTCAGGAATGGGGATGTGGAGCATCTGGATCGCGATTGGTCTGGCGACGGGAACCATGATTAACTGGCAGTATGTAGCCAAACGTTTGCGCCGTTATACGGAAATCGCCGGTGATGCCATCACGCTGTCAGAATATTTTGCTAACCGCTTCAAAGACAGAAGCCAGTTGTTGCGCGTCATTTCTGCGGTCTTTATTTTGGTTTTTTTCCTCTTTTATACGGCTTCCGGTCTTGTGGCGGGAGGCAAGCTGTTTGAAGCTACTTTTGGTATTGATTATTCAACCGCGTTGATCATCGGCGCGCTGGTGATCGTGGGCTACACCTTCCTGGGCGGTTTTTTGGCGGTAAGCTTGACGGACTTTGTCCAAGGCACATTGATGTTTATTGCGCTGCTTGTGGCCCCTGTTGTGGCTATCAGTTATGTCGGCGGTGTTGATGCTCTGTTTACGAAGATCGGTGCAGCCAATCCGGACCTGTTAGATGTGGCAGCCGATGTGAACTTCGTTGATGGTGTGTGGGAATCGGTCGGCACCTTAAGTGTGGTAGGGATTATTTCCGCTTTGGCCTGGGGATTGGGTTATTTTGGGCAGCCCCATATTTTGGCCCGCTTTATGGCTATCCGCTCTGACCGGGATATTCCTGCGGCACGGCTGATCTCCGTGATCTGGGTGGTGATCACTTTATATGGTGCCATCATCGTTGGTTTTGTGGGCATAGCCATGTTTAGCGGTGATCAGGCCTTGGCTGACCCCGAGACCGTCTTCCTGGTCATGGTGCAGACAATCTTTAACCCGTGGGTAGCGGGTATACTCCTGGCTGCTGTTTTGGCTGCCATTATGAGTACCATAGACTCTCAGCTTCTGGTTTCTTCAAGTGCCCTGACGGAGGACTTTTACCGTACCTTTTTCCGCCGCAACGCAACAGAAAAAGAGCTGGTGTGGATTGGGCGTTTGGCGGTTCTTGTGATTGCCCTTATCGCCCTGATGTTAGCCTGGGATAAAGACAATACTGTTTTGGGTTTGGTGGCTTATGCCTGGGCTGGATTTGGTGCCGCATTTGGGCCGGCAGTCTTGTTCTCCCTGTTCTGGAAGCGGATGACCGGAGGCGGTGCGATGGCCGGTATCATTTCTGGCGGTTTAACCGTGATTTTGTGGGAGTACACACCCTTTGAACTGTATAGCATTGTGCCTGGGTTCATCATCTCTTCCATCATGATCGTGCTGGTCAGCTTGGTGGATCAGGAACCTTCCCAAGAAATTCAAGATGAATTTGAACAGGTCAAACGTCCGCTACAACAACGTTAACCTAGCCCTGTACAATTGTTGAAGAAAAGCATGAGCAAGGTGTATAAACAGTCATAGCGAGTTTTTGATTTACAACGGCTGCAATCTTCACTATAATAGACTTTGCAACTAATAGATTTGCCATGTCATAGATGGGCAACACTTGCCAGCGGAAAATATATAATCTCGCAAATAGGTGCCTTGAGCGCTTTTCCTGTAAAGAAAAGCGCTCGGGTTAAAAGGGAAGCCCGGTGAAAGTCCGGCACGGTCCCGCCACTGTGAGCGCAGAGCCCGCTTCAATCAAGCCACTGTGAGCCTTGGCTCATGGGAAGGCGAAGCGAGGCGAGGAAGCGTAAGTCAGGAAACCTGCCTATTTGCTGGATTAAGTATCCTTCGAGGAAAAGGATGCTTAATATAGCGCTTGTGCAGTTTCAGGGGCAGAGGCACGCTGTTCTTCCGGAGCTCCTTATGTTCGAACAGACGGTGCCGTTGTGGCTAAACCCCTTATCTGTTGTTAATCAATGGGTGTCAGGTTTCATGGCCTTAAGGAAAGGATTGCCACACAAACTCCTGTGACTGCTGACGCAAGCCTGCTATTTTAAGTCAACACCTTATCCTTGAAGGATAAGGTGTTTTTTCATGTCTGGATCTCTTCCGCACATGTGTTGCCAATCATCACAAACCAAAGGGGTGTCAGAGATGTTACACATCAACTGGAAAAAGTTAGGATTATTAGCCGTTATGCTGACCTTGGTCATGGTTGTAGCCGCAGCGTGCGGAACGGCAACCGGTGGGGATAACGGTGCTGAGCCGGAAGAGGCTGTAGAAGGCAAGGAGCAAGAAGCTCAAGAAGAAACTGAGAAAAGCCAAGCGGAGTTTCCGGTGACCATTGTGGATGGTGCAGGAAACGAGGTGACAATTGAGTCTGAGCCAGAGACCTTGATCACGATGATCCCCAGCATTACCGAAACCGTATATGCCTTAGGTGTGGGGGATAAAGTCATTGCAGTCGATGATTTTTCCAATTATCCGGAGGAAGCCCTGGAGAAAGAGAAAGTGGGCGGCCAAGAGATCAATGTGGAAAAAGTGTTAAGTTTAATGCCTGATGTGATCTTTGTCACCGAATACCATCAGGCGAACCATGCTGATGTGCTGGATCAGTTTAAAGAGGCTGGTATCACGGTTGTGGTGATTGACACCAGTGCCACACAGTTTGAAGATGTATACGAATCGATTCGCCTTATTGCCCAGGTGACCGGTACGGTTGAAGAGGCTGAACAGCTTGTCAGTGAGCTGGAAAGCCGCTTGGCTGAGATTAAAGCTCAGACGGAAGCCGTAGAGGAACCTAAAAAAGTGTGGGTAGAAGTGTCGCCCCGTCCCGATATTTACACGCCAGGCACAGGCACCTTTATGCATGAAATGCTGGAAGCGATCAATGCCATCAATGTAGCGGCCACTGCTGGTGTAGAGGGATGGGCCACCTTAACCGAGGAGGAGATCGTTCAGCTTGAACCGGATGTGATTATTACCACTTATGGGTACTATGTGGACAATCCGGTGGAAGAAGTGTTAAGCCGTGACGGATGGGCTGAGGTGCCTGCCGTTCAAGAGGAGCAGGTGTTTGACGTAGACAACGATACGGTGACCCGGCCGGGACCACGCATTATGGATGGGGTGGAGACCCTTGCCAAACTCATTTATCCAGAGATTTTTGCTGAATAAGGGCTGGCTGTATATTTTGAGCGGAGGGTTGGCCGTGGCGGCCGCTCTCCTGGCCCTGTTTGTCAGCAGCGTTCCCGTTCCGGTGAGGGACATTGTGCATATTATCCTCCACCAGCTGACCGGGTTGGCGTTAGCGGATGATATTCCGCCCAATGTGAAGATGATCATTTGGGAGATTCGCCTGCCCAGAGTGTTGCTGGCTTTTGGGGTGGGTGCCGCTTTGGCTCTCAGCGGGGCCGCTTTTCAGGGCTTGCTGCGCAATCCGCTGGCTGATCCTTACACCATTGGTGTTTCCTCCGGTGCGGCCTTGGGGGCAGTGCTGGTTATTTTTTTTCAATTCAGTTTATTCGGCTTGTTTACCCTGCCTCTGTTTGCCATTCTGGGCGGCTTATTTGCTTTGCTGATGGTGTTTGGGCTGACCCGTTTGTCCGGGAGAGGGCTGGCCATTGAAACCATTGTGCTGGCCGGCATCATTATCAGTGCTTTTATCGGGTCGTTTATCTCCCTGATTATCGCTTTAAGCGGTGAGGAGCTGCGCCATATCTTGTATTGGTTGTTTGGCAGTGTGGGTATGAGAGGATGGCGTTATGTCCTCTTATTTCTGCCCTTTCTGCTGGTGGGCGCGGTGCTGTTGCTCCTTCACCACCGGGACTTGAATGCCCTGGCACTGGGGGAAGATTCAGCCTCCCATGTCGGGGTGGATGTCCACCGCAGCAAACTGTGGATCTTGACCGGCGCCTCCCTTTTGACCGGATCGGCAGTGGCGGTGTCTGGAACCATCGGTTTTGTGGGGCTGGTGATTCCCCATGTGGTCCGCCTGGTAGCAGGGCCTGATCATAAGCATGTGCTTCCGCTGTCCATTTTGATCGGCGGCAGCTTTTTGGTTTTGGCCGACTTGCTGGCCAGAACCCTGATTGCGCCGCGGGAATTGCCGGTTGGTGTGATTACGGCGTTGGTAGGTGCCCCGGTGTTTGCCTTCCTTCTGATCAGAGAACGGGCCGGAAAGGGGTTTTTAAGATGATGGAACTGCGTCAGGTGAGCGGGGGTTATGAAGAATTTAAGGTTCAAGAGGTTAATCTCACCTTGCGCCAAGGGGAGTTTTTTGCGCTCTTGGGCCCCAACGGCAGCGGCAAATCCACGTTGCTGAAGCTGATGACCGGGGTGTTACCGCCGGAAAGCGGAGAGATTCTTTTAAACGGCATTCCCCTGGACCGTTACGGCAGCAAAGAAAAGGCGAAGCTGGTCAGCGTGCTGGGGCAAGAGGAGCATGTCGCTTTTGATTTCAGTGTGGAAGAAATTGTGGCCCTGGGCCGCTATCCCTATCAGCGCGGTTTAGTGAATTGGCACTCGGCCCAAGATGAACGGGTGATCAGGGAAGCGATGGCCGCCACTGATGTGGAGCGCTACCGCCAGCAAGCCTTTCGCCTGTTAAGCGGAGGAGAAAAACAGCGGGTGCTGCTGGCCAAAGCGTTGGCCCAGGAGCCCCAGTTGCTTTTCCTGGATGAGCCGACCAACCATCTTGATTTAAAGCACACTTTCAGCCTGCTCACCCTGTTAAAAGAGTGGCAGCGCACGAAAGGGTTGACGGTATTTGCCATTTTGCACGACCTGAATGTGGCCGCTTTGTATGCCGACCGGCTGGGCCTGATGAAGGACGGCCGGCTGCAAGTGGTTGATGATGTGCATGTGCTGAAAGATGAGGACCGCATTGAACAGACGTACAGGGTGCAGGTAAATGCCCAGGCCCATCCCCGGCTGGATAAACCCCAGTTTATGCTTACCCCTGATGAAGAGCAGGGCCCGAGCTCTCTCTCCCTGTTGGAGAGTTATCATTTAACACAGGATCAGCAGTTGTTGCACATCAGCTTTGACCGTCCGCTAAAAGTAATGGCCAACAGCGTGTGGGGAAGCGGAATCAATTGGGCCTCCCATTTTTGCAATTTCCATGTACCCAAACAGTATCATTGTGCCAACCCGCAAGCGGACATCAAGCGCTGGCTGGAAGAACGGGACATTCCTGTCCAACAAGCTGTGGGCATGATGACGGCTGTGGAATTAAAAGATTACGCGCTTGTGGCGCGGGAAGCAGCCCCCTATCAACTGCTGGCAGTCGTCACAGCGGGGGTAGGCAATGCGGTGGATATTTCCCAAACCCATGACCTGAACACGCTCAGCCAAATCGGAACCATCAACACCATGGTGTTTATTGATGGCCATCTGACAGACGGCGCTTTCGTTAACGCGGTGATGACGGTCACAGAAGCCAAAACAAAAGCATTGCACACCCTTAAGGTCAAAGACAAGGCCACTGGAACCATAGCCACCGGCACCTCGACGGACAGTATTGTGATTGCCGCCACCCAGCAGGGGGAGCCCACCCCTTATGCCGGTTCAGCCACGGTGCTGGGCAAAGCACTGGGCCAACTGGTTTACCAGGCTACGCTCCAAGCGGTACAAAATTATTGGCGCAGCATGTCAACCACAAATTTGGGGAAAAGGCAGGACGGGTAAATGCTGAGCGGACTGAATCCCTCCTGGACTCATGTGCTGGTGGTGATCGTCGGAGCGGTCGGGCTTGATCTTGTGCTGGGTGATCCCCGCCGTTTTCCCCATCCGGTACGCTGGATGGGGCGCCTGATCGCTTATCTGGACCGGAAGTGGAACAAGGGAAGCGCCCGCAGGTTAAAGGGAATAGGGCTGTTGGTTACAGTGGTCTGTACCGCGGGCGGGTTAAGTTGGTTTAGCGTATGGGCCGCATACCGGTTGCAACCGGTATTAGGGGTTGTGCTGGAAATATCCCTGGTTTGGTCATGCATCGCCATTAAAAGCTTGCATCAGGCCGCTATGGACGTTTACCGGCCGCTTAAAGCAGGTCAGCTAAAGCTGGCCCGGTGCAAACTGGGAGAGATTGTAGGCCGGGATACAGAGCGTTTAAGTGAGAAGGAAGTGGCCCGAGGAGCGGTGGAAACAGTGGCTGAAAACAGTGTGGATGCCATTACGGCCCCTTTGTTCTGGACCCTGCTGGGCGGAGCGCCCCTGGCGATGGTTTACCGGGCGGTCAACACGCTGGATGCCATGGTCGGCTACAAGCATGAACGCTACCGGGAATTTGGCTGGGCTTCTGCCAGAATGGATGATGTGTTTAACTGGCTGCCAGCCCGTTTAACCGCTATAGCCATGTGGGGGGCCGCCTGGACGCTCCGTTTCACCCCCATCCCACGGGAAGGGTGGATGGTCAGGACGAAGGGGGCGTGGAAGGTCACCTTCAGGGATGCTCCCCGGCATCCCAGCCCCAACAGCGGGTGGCCGGAAGCGATGATGGCCGCCCTCCTGGGCGTCCAGCTGGGAGGCACCAATTATTATCAAGGGGTTCCTTCTCACCGCCCGGTCTTGGGTGAGGCGCGCCGGCTCCTTACAGCCGATGACATCAGCCGCAGTGTGTGGGTGATGCACGGCACATGGCTCTTGTTCAGCACAATGCTTCTTCTTGTCTTATGCTTATGGGGTTGAATGGGCAGGTAAACAGTGGGTGTCAAAAAAGGAGGACTATCTAATAAGAGTCCCCGCAAACGGTCCGGCCGGAGTATGGGCAGCCTTCAGCACCCATTTTGTGAGTCTGGAAGGGAGGAAAAATTGTGCAATGGCCAAGTCACGGCGGACAGCCTGAGCGTCTGAGGAAGATGTTCGGGTTAGCTGCCGCCCGTCCTGTTTTGGATTTCAGCGCCAACTTAAATCCGTTGGGTCCTCCAGATGATGTGCCAGAGCTCTTGGCTAAGGCATTTGATCAGGTCCGCCGTTATCCTGATCCGCACTACGAAGAGCCGCGCCAGGCCATCGCCCGTGCGGAAGGGGTGCCAGATGGCCAGGTGCTTTTGACCAACGGCGGAGCGGAAGCCATTTTTCTCGTAGCCCATTGGTTACAGGGGAAAAGAGCCTTGTTGGTTCACCCTACATTTGGAGAGTATGAGCGGGCCTGCCGGCAGCATGGGCTTAAAGTGACGTCTTTGTTTCTTGCTAACCCGCCTTGCTTTGAATGGCCCCTTGAGCAGATTGTGGAACACCTGGCTGATGCGGATGTCCTATTTGTGGCTCATCCCAATAATCCAACAGGCACTATGCTTCGTCCTTCTGCACTGCATTTGATTCTGGAAGCGGCCCGGCAGCATGACTGTTATGTGGTGATTGATGAAGCATTTGTTGATTTTTTGCCCCAGCACGCCTCCTGCACACCTTGGTTAAGGGAGCATCCCCATTTGATTCTGTTGCGTTCCCTGACCAAAATGTTCACCATTCCCGGACTCAGGCTGGGATATGTTTTGGCAGATGAGGCCGTCATACGGGAGCTGGCCGAGCGGCAGATGCCCTGGAGTGTGAATGCTCTGGCAGCCAACTTGCTTCCTCACTTGTTGGCCAACCATGAATTTATAGCGCGCACCCGGCGCTGGCTGGCTGTTGAAACCGATTACTTAAAATCGTCTTTGTCAGCTTTGGGATTTGAAACCTCCCCTTTCAATGCCAATTTTTATTTGGTGCGGGATGGCAGAGCAGGCCGCTGGAGTAAGGAAAAAGCGGTCACAGAAGCGGAAAGATTGCTGGCTTTTCTGTTAGGCCGGGGGATTGTGGCCCGCCACACGCACACTTTCAAAGGCTTGGAGGGCGGATGGCTCCGTTTGGCCGTTCGTTCCCGGGAGGAAAATGCTCAGCTTATCAGGTCCCTTTCAGATTGGATGGAACAATCATGATCATCTTCATTTCAGGAGGCGCCCGTTCAGGTAAAAGCAGCTATGCCGAGTCCCTGTGCATGCAGTTGGCCAGACCCGGCACACCCCTGATTTATCTGGCCACTGCCCGTCCCCTAGATGCAGAAATGAAACAACGGATCAGGCGCCACCGCCAAGGGCGTGCCAGATGCTGGCAAACCGTAGAAGAAGGAAAGGATCTGAACCGGGTCTTGAAGCACTGTGCAAGAGGGAGCATCGTCCTGGTCGATTGTTTAACCATTTGGCTGAGCTTTCTGTTATTTGAAGAGGGGCTGCCAGTGGTGCACATTCTGGCCAAGGCCAGACGAATGCTGGCCACAGCCCGCCAAAAACAACTGACGCTGGTTTTGGTTTCCAACGATGTGAATGAGGGGATTCCACCTGCTGATCGTGAAGTGGCACGCTACATCTATGCCTTGGAACGATTGCATCGCCTGTGTGTGGCCGAAGCGGACCACGCGATTCAGGTGGTGGCGGGGCAAGTGCTGAGCTGGAAAGGAGAACAGCGATGGACGGGAAGCGAAGCGTGAGCATCAGGGAGATGGGGGACGGCATACTTATCGCCTTTCAATTTTTAACCACATTGCCGCTGCCTGGCCGTCCAGAGTGGCAGCCGCACATCTTAAACTGGGCTTTAAGGGCGTACCCGCTGGTGGGACTTGTGGTGGGCGCCCTGCTCGGCAGTCTGGTTTTACTCCTTGGTCCGTTTGCGCCGGTATGGGTGCTCACTTTGGTCCTGCTCACGGCCTGGATGGTGCTGACCGGGGGATTGCATCTGGACGGCTGGATGGATGTGGCTGATGCCATCGGTTCCCGGGCTCCGCTGGAGAAAAAAATAGCCATTATGAAGGATCCCCATGTAGGCAGCTTCGCGGTCGTTGGCCTGTTGTTGTTGCTTGTGTGGAAGGCCGTTTTTCTGTTTGGTCTGGTGGATATTGGGCTTCAGCGCGGGCAGCCGGGTGCGCTCATGGTGATGCTGATGGCTGTTCCCGCCCTTTCCCGCTGGGGGGTGCTGGTTTGTTTGGGACAGCTTAAGCCTTTCAGACAGGAGGGACTGGCCTGGTTGTGGCACCTCAGCCTGAAAAAAAGGGATCTGGCCTGGGGGTTCGTGCCCCTTGGGGTGCTGCTCTGTTTTCAACCGTGGCTCATTCTGCTGTTTGTCAGTTACCTCCTTTTTCTGGCGGGATGGATCTACTGGTGCAAGAGACAATTTGGCGGTGTCAACGGGGATTTGTTAGGGGCTGCGATTGAGGGGGGCGAGTTATGGGGACTGTTTACGCTGTTCATCTTTATCTGGTCCGGCATGGCGTGACAGAATGGAACAGACAAGGACGCTACTACGGACAAACCGATCTGCCTTGCCTGCCTCATATGTGGCATCTGTTTGACGGGTTGAAAAGCAGGCTGGCCGGACTGGTCTTCGATCAGGTGTATAGCAGCGATTTGACCCGCTGCCGGCAAACCCTCGACTATCTGGCTCCCTCAGTGGCCAAGAGTGCCTGTTATGATCACCGTTTGCGGGAATATCACTTTGGCGCTTGGGAGGGCCGAACCCATTCGGATCTGGAACAGGACCACCTGTATCAGGCGTGGTTAAACGACATGGAATCCGTAGCCCCTTCAGGGGGAGAGAAATGGGCCCAGTTTAAAGGCAGAATTGATCAGTGGCTGTCGGAAGTGTTAACAACCAGCGGCCAGAAAGCGGAACAGAGCCACCTTGCACCAGGGGAGAGCGTTCGTGGTTATCCTGACTCTCTCCAGGTTCCTACTGCCGCACAGCATTGTCCGGTACGGATTTTAACGGTGACACACGGCGGGGTGATCCGCTACCTGTTATCTCAATGGGGTGTCACGTCCAGTATGTGGGAAGCCCCCATCCACACGGGGCAGGCTTATGTACTGGAATTGAGCCGGGAAAAAGGGGGATGGAGATGTACTGCATCGTGGGTGGAGCCTTCTCCGGCAAGCGGGCCTTTGTCCGGTCATGCACACAAGGCCAGAAGCTGAGCTGGGTTTCGGCCTATCAGGGTCACGACTGGCGGGACTGGCCTAACCGCTGGAGCGAAAAGACGGTGCTGGTGATGGAAGGCTTTGAGGTGTGGATCAAACAAGCCTTGGACCAACAGCAGAATCCGAAGCACATCTTGGATAGCTTTCATGCCTTGTTCAGCCAGCTGCAAGAAGAAGAAGCGAGGAGGCGCCTGGATGATAACCAAAGCGCCGTTTATCTCATCATGCTGGAAATGGGCCGGGGCATTGTCCCCCTTTCGCCAGAAGAACGATCATGGCGCGACTTAAGCGGCTGGGTGGCTCAAAGCGGGTCGGCTGCCAGTGAGCATGTGTATATCCTTTGGCATGGCTTGGCTCAACAGCTAAAATAAGTGTAGAATTAAAACTAATGAGTGAACAATAGAAAGGAAATGGCCATGTTTGACTATCATGTGCACACCTCATTTTCAGCCGACTCTAAGCTGCCCATGGAACAGGCTTGCCAGGCGGCTGTTGACAAAGGTGTAACCGAGATTGCCTTTACTGAACATTTGGATTATTATTATCCTAATTGTCCGCTGACGTTTGAATTTGATTATGACGAGTATGCCTGCGCCGTGGATGAGATGAGGGACCGGTTCGGCGGCCGGCTTTATATCTTAAAGGCGGTGGAGATCGGCTTACACTCCTCTGTCAAGGAAAAAAACGAGCAGTTTGTGCGGGGCCATCAGTTTGATTTTATTATTGGTTCCGTCCATATTGCGGATGACCTTGACCTGCACAACGGAGATTATTTTAAAGGAAAAAGTTTAGATGAAGCCTTAGAGCTCTATTTTGAGACGGTGTATGACTGTGTGCGGGACAATCCTTATTTTCATGTGCTCGGCCATCTGGACCTGATCAAACGTTATGTCCATTACTTGCAAGCAGATCCTGCCTGTATTGACTGGCGGCGCTATGACCAGCTGATCGGGGAAACCCTAAAACAGTTGATCAAAACGGGGCGGGGCATAGAAGTTAACATGTCCGGTTACCGTTACAAGTTAAATTGCACTTTGCCGGAGCTCCCTCTCATTCGCTTATACCGTCAGCTGGGGGGAGAGATTATCACGGTGGGTTCCGATGCCCACCATCAGGCTCATATCGCCCACCATTTTGAACGGGCCTACAACCTGTTGGAGGAAGCGGGATTTAAGTATGTGACGGTTTATCGGGAAGGCCAACCGCATTTTGTACCCATAAGTAAGATGGGTAAGCTAACCGAAGGGGGAAGAGATTGGTGAAAATTTATACACGGACTGGGGACGAGGGACAAACCAGCATCGTCGGCGGCCGGGTCTCTAAGGCCAGTGAAAAAGTGGAAGCTTACGGGACGGTGGATGAGGCCAACAGCTTTGTTGGGGTGGCCATTGCCCATCTGCCTGAAGAGGAGCACGAGATCCGGGCAGAATTGGAAAAAATCCAGCATGAGCTGTTTGACTGCGGAAGTGATCTGAGCAAAAAGGAAGGGGCTGAGCGTAAATATCCCTATAAGGTGACGGAAGAGATGGTCACTTTTTTGGAAAAACGCATTGATGCCTACGTGGAGGAAGCGCCGGACCTGGAGCGGTTTATTCTCCCTGGAGGAACCAAGGCGGCTGCCTATTTGCATGTGGCCCGGACGGTCGTCAGGCGGGCCGAACGGCAAACGGTGCGCCTGGCTGAGAAAGAACAGATCAATCCGAATGTGCAGAAATACTTAAACCGTTTATCCGATTATTTCTTTGCCCTGGCCCGGGTGATTAACCATCGGGCTGGGCATAAAGATGTGGAGTATGTACGCAGTGCCAATGTGTTTTCCCGTCGACGTAACAAGGAGTAGAGTGAGTGGTTAACGTGTCTGATTGGTACTGGCTCAACTTGGACAGGCTATATAAAGTAAACTGGACGATTGGTAAAGGAGGATTCTTGGATGGCAAAAGTCACGATCTATCACTACCCCCAATGAACATCATGCCGCAAAGCCAAGGCTTGGCTGGAAGAACACGGCTATGATCTGGATGTGGTGCATATTGTCAACGAGCCCCCGGACAAAGAAACCTTGCGCGAATTATGGCAAAAATCCGGAGTACCTTTAAACAAATTTTTTAATACCCGGGGTACCGTATACAAGGAATTAAACCTGAAAGAGAAGCTGCCTGATATGAGTGAAGAGGAACAGCTTGAACTTTTGGCTTCAAACGGCAAGCTGCTCAAGCGGCCTATTGTGACAGACGGCAACAAAGTGACGCTTGGGTTTCAAGAGAAAACATTTGCAGAGTCCTGGGGTTCATAGTATGATGAAAGCAAATGGTGATGGAGGTGTAAGGGATGAACCTGCCTAAAGAATTGAAATACAGTGAAGAACACGAGTGGGTTCGCGTGGAGGGGAACAAGGCATACATAGGGATCACTGATTTTGCCCAATCGGAGCTGGGGGACATTGTCTTTGTGGAACTGCCGGAGGCGGGTGATGAAGTTGAGCAGGACCAGCCCTTTGGCAGTGTGGAATCAGTGAAAACTGTGTCTGAGTTATATGCCCCGGTCAGCGGCAAAGTACTGGAAGTCAACGAAAATCTGGAAGATGAACCGGAACTGGTCAACTCCGATCCATATGGAGACGGTTGGATGATCGTGGTGGAAATGTCGGACACCAGCGAGCTGGACAAGTTAATGTCCGCTGAAGAGTACGAGAAAATGGTCACGGAAAATGACTAAGAGATGATTAAAATTGCCGTGCAGAGTGAGTGTTCTGCACGGTTTTTTAGACCATTTGAAAATAGATAAAAAAGCAGGGGGTGCTTTTGAAAGAGTTCCCCCTGCTTTTAAGTCTTTGTTCTTAATTTACTCAACTCGTTCACCTATTACAGCTCTTAGTACATTAGGATGGCCTTCGAAATCTTTTGTACCTGCCCCATAGCCGATCTGGGTGACAGTCATGCTTGGCATGGGGCCGAACGAGGTGCTCAATCCTTTAATTATAGCCGCCCCTGTGGGAGTAGTGAGTTCGCCATTTAGATCAGACTCTAAGATAGGCACACCTCGCAGAATTTCCAGTGTAGCCGGCGCCGGGACCGGATAACGGCCGTGATCAATGTGAATGGAGCCCGAGCCCACTACAACAGGGGAACTGAACACCTGGTTAATCTCAAGTTGATCAAGGGCAATTGCCACCCCAACAATGTCCACGATCGAATCAACAGTGCCAACCTCGTGGAAGTGTACTTTGTCGACACTTGTGTTGTGAATTTTCGCTTCAGCCTGAGCGATGGGTTCAAAAATCCTTATGGCCAGCTGTTTGGCCCGACCCGAGATTTGGGACTCCTCGATCATTTTTTTAATCGTGCTGTAATGGCGGTGATGAGCAGGAGGGGTGTCAGGATCAACCACAACATCTACCTTTTGGCTGTAGATGCCTTTTTTAAGCACACCTTTCCGCTCTAATTTAAATGGCTCAATAGGAAACGATTGCAGCTGTTGTTCAATAAGTTCTAAGTCCGCACCTAAATCGGCCAAAGCACCTAAAGTCATATCTCCGCTAATACCGGACAAGCTGCAGTCAAGGTACAAGATCGTAGACATGATATGTTATTCCTCCCCAAGTTGATTAATAAGCGATGCTGAGTAGGCTGCACCAAAACCATTATCAATATTGACCACTGTCACCCCGGAAGAACAAGAATTGAGCATGGTTAAAAGCGGTGCCAGTCCATTAAAATGTGCCCCGTAACCCACGCTAGTGGGAACAGCAATGACAGGCTGGTGGACCAAACCGCCAACTACGCTGGGAAGGGCTCCTTCCATCCCGGCAATCACGATCAACACGCGGCACTGTTTGATTTGCTCCAAATGGTGGAACAAGCGGTGAATGCCTGCTACGCCTACGTCATAAAAGCGTTTGACACGATTGCCCATAGCCAAGGCGGTTAATGCCGCCTCTTCGGCTACGGGCAGATCCGCTGTGCCGGCACAAAGAATACCGATGGCCCCTTTCGTTCGCGGTTCCAAGGGCTTGTCTGCATAATAAAGAATTCGAGCAGTGTGATCATAGCTCAATTCAGGTAGTGACTGCCTGACAGCGGCTGCTTTATCCTTTGAGACCCGTGTGGCTAAAATGATCTTATGTTGGGTCATTAAACGTTTAAAAAGTTCGACGATTTGATCTGCTGTTTTCCCTGAACCAAAAATCACTTCAGGAAATCCTTTACGCCGCACCCGGTGATAATCCACCTTGGCAAAACCTAGATCTTCGTAGCTTTTCAACTGTTCATAGGCCATCTCTGGACTGAGGTCTCCCGCTGCGACTTGGTGCAACAGATGTTTTAATTGATCTGGCATGTTACTCTCCCTCTTGTTGTTTTAGTTTTATTCTAACTCAACTTTCGCAGACAGAAACACCGAGTAAACCCTTGATATAATTGGGCAAACTCGACAAAAACTGATCGAAAAGCTCTTGAAACTTCTCTTCCGTAAGAACTAGAACTTCCCGTACCGCAGA